>DAVZKM010000041.1:0-11772 GCA_052272245.1 Eubacterium sp. | reverse complement strand
CTGCTTAGAAGGCAGTTGCTCTATCCAGCTGAGCTATCAGCGCATTGGAGCGGGTGATGGGAATCGAACCCACACGACCAGCTTGGAAGGCTGGGATTCTACCATTGAACTACACCCGCGTTGCAACGTTCATTATTATACATAACCCATTGCAAAATGTCAAGTCTTTTTTTAATTTATTTTAATTTTAATATCATCATTTTCTACAGAAAGAGAAAGAGACTTAATTTCCTCATCCTGACTAAATACAATCGCATTAGCAAGTTTTTCTTCAACATCACGTCTTACGCAATCACGAAGTCCCCTTGCATTTTTCTTTGAGCCAAATGCTTTTTTTGCAAGATAAACCGGAACGCTTTCATCGTAAGACATAATAATTGCCTTATCCTTAAGACTTTCAACAAGTTCATCAAGCATAAGCTTAGCAATTTTTTCAAAGTTATCGTGAGTGAGCTGATTAAAAATAACAATTTCGTCTACCCTGCCCAAAAATTCCGGACGCAGAAAACGCTCAAGGGCTTTCATCGTAACCTCTGAATTAATATCGTTTGCTGTTTTATTAAAACCTAATGAAGCAGAGTCGGTAGAACCTGCATTTGAAGTCATAATAATAATTGTATTTTCAAAATTAACACTTCTGCCCTGTGCATCGGTTATTCTGCCCTCATCAAGAATTTGAAGAAGAATATTAAGAACATCCTTATGTGCCTTTTCAATCTCGTCAAAAAGGATAATACTGTACGGCTTGCGTCTAACCTTTTCTGTAAGCTGACCGGCATCATCATAGCCAACATAACCCGGGGGCGAACCTATAATGCGGGAAACACTGAATTTTTCCATAAATTCGCTCATATCAAGGCGAATAAGATTATCCGGGCTGTCAAATAAACTATCTGCAAGGCGCTTAACAAGTTCCGTTTTGCCGACACCCGTAGGGCCTACAAATATAAACGACTGCGGTCTTTTTTTAGGGCTGATGTTTACTCTGCCCCTTCTTACAGCATTTGAAACCTTTTCAATAGCCGTATCTTGACCGATAATATGCTCTTTGAGTTCACTTTCAAGATTAGCAAGCTTTTTAATATCGTTTTGCTCAATCTTAGTTGCAGGAATACCGGTCCAAAGTGATATAACCTTTGCCAAATCAGACTCCAAAACCTGATTATCGGATGCCTTTTCCTTGAGGTCGGAAATTTTTTCGTCAAGTTGAATAATTTCACTTTTAAACTTAGTTACAAGTTCATAGTCAATTTCTTCGTTTTCCTCAGGATTTGAAAGCCTTTCTATATTGTCTTCTAAAAGCTTTTTTCTGTCAAGTGCTATTTGATATTGGCTGATAGCGGGATTGCGCAAATTTGCACTCGTGCAGCTTTCATCAAGCAAATCTATAGCTTTATCGGGAAGGTATCTGTCAGTAACATATCTTTCTGACATAGTCACGGCTTTATATACAAGCGAATCTGAAATCTGCACCTTATGATAATCTTCATAATATCCCTTAATGCCGACAAGCATTTTATACGCATCGTCAATTGACGGTTCTTCAACCTTAATAGGCTGAAAACGTCTTTCAAGAGCGGCGTCTTTTTCAATATATTTTCTGTATTCATTAAAAGTAGTAGCGCCGATTACTTGAATTTCACCTCGTGAAAGAGCAGGCTTAAGAATATTAGCGGCATTCATTGTGCCCTCTGAATCGCCGGTACCTACAAGGTTATGGACCTCGTCAATGAACAAAATAATATTGCCCTCGTGTTTAACCTCATCAACTAAGCCTTTAATTCTGCCTTCAAACTGGCCCCTGAACTGGGTGCCGGCAACAAGTGCGGTAAGGTCAAGAAGGTAAATCTCTTTGTCGGCAAGACGTGCAGGCACTTCTCCCTTGGCAATTTTGATTGCAAGGCCCTCTGCTATAGCGGTTTTGCCGACGCCGGGCTCACCGATAAGGCATGGATTATTTTTAGTTCTTCTGCAGAGAATTTGAACTGCACGTGCAATCTCGCTTTCTCTGCCGATAATATTATCGATTTTGCCCTGCTTAGCACGTTCGGTAAGATTAGTACAGTAAGTATTGAGGAATTTTCTCGAATCATCCTTCGCTCCTCTTTTACCCTTTCTGCGCTTTTTGCCGTTTGGCTGGGAATCGGGATTATCGGTTGCGATCTCTTCTTCTCCGCCTTCTATAGGAGAAAGAGCTCCGTTAATTAAGTCGGAAAAAGGCATAGTCTGAGCGCCATTTTCAGGATTAAACATTTCAGACAAATTATCAAGATTAAAATCGCCCATATTTTCCATAAAATCGGCCATTTGCTCGCTTGCGGCTTCAATTTCCTCGTCGCTAATACCAAGCTTATCAATCATTTGATTAATCGAGCCGATATTAAGTTCCCTTGCACATTTAATGCAAAGTCCTTCAGGAGTAACCTTATCATTTTCCATTTTTTGAATAAACACAACCGCCGGTCTTTCACCGCAGCGTGAACACATTTGCTGTTTCATTAAATCACCTCGTAATAGGTAGTCAGCTTATTTTTCAGAGGAATCGCTTTTTTCTTTATTTTCCTTGAGCTGACGAATAAATCCCGGTGCGTAACCGAAAAGGGACGCAAAAGCAAGAATAGCAGAAATAATAACCATAATCATTATTACGGTATTGTTAAGTTCCAAGCCTTTAAATAAGTTAATGCTGAGAAGCGCACCGTCAGGACCGATAGCAATAATTGTTATCATAAATGTATAAAATACTACAGTTGCAAGTTTTCCCCAAACCTCAGCGGCAACAGGGCGCATACCCTTTGACATCAATATAGCTGCGCCGATAACCATTAACAATTCTTTAAATATAAAAAGAAACAAAACGTACTTAAGCGGACCGTCCCAAAACTTAACAAGCAAAATAATAACAATTGCTACCTGTGACAGTTTATCCGCAATAGGGTCAAGAATTTTGCCGAGATTTGACACCATATTATATTTTCTTGCAATTTTGCCGTCAAATACATCGGTCAAAGCCGCAACAACCATAGTTACAAAAGCGGCTATGTAATATTCTTTAATAAAAAGAACGGAAAAAACAGGAATAAGTGCAATTCTTACAAAGCACATCCAGTTTGGAATTGTATTCCAATTTTCAAAAAGGTCTTTAACATTTTCGCTAAATTTACTCATAGCTTATCCTCCTCATATCAAAGGGTTGAATTTATTAATATATTCTATAATCACACTGCTTCTAAGCTGTGTAAAAAACTGATTTTGCGTGGCTGTAATATTGAGCACAAATTCAGAAACAGCTGAAATCACAATCAAGTAAGCGCCGGATTTAACCAAGCCGAATACTCCGCCGAAAAAGCTGTTTGTTTTGTGAAAAGGAAGTTCCTTCTCTTTTCTTATTTTCTTTGCAAAAGAAAGTATAATATTTGTTATTACATAAAAAAGAATAAAAGTCAATAGAATTAAAAGTATTTTAATAATTTCTTGAAAAACAGGACAAAGAATATTATCAGTTATATATGCAGCGGCTTCGTTTGAATTAATATTTGAAAGCGATTTAACAGTCGAATTATCCTTTATAAAAAACGAAAATGTGTTTGCAAAAGATTTAACGTTTTCTGTAAATTTTGTTATTTCGCCCGAATCATTAAGTTTTTTTGATACATATTCAAGAATATATTTTCTTACAACTCTATTATATATTATAACATTATAATTATTGCCTACGAAAAGAGAAAGCGGAATTACAATGATAAAGCGAAGCGCTGACAAAAGTGAAATTAAAAATCCCCTTTTAATACCGACAAAAACGGTCAAGGCAACAAATATAACAAGTGTTAAATCAACAAGGTTCATTATTTATCACTCTCATTTCTTTCAATAAGAGATTGCCTGTGAATAAATACGGCAGAGCCCATTTGGCAAATTGATTTAACGGAATCATCAACGCTTACCCTTTTCTTTTGCTTCATATTGCCAAGAGAGTAAGTAACGATATTACTGTCAGTCAGGACGCTCACAACGCTTGGCGATGCCGAAATATATCTGATATTACCGTTAACCGCTGTTTCGCTTTTTACATTGCCGCCTGCCCTTACTCTGACAATCCTATTGTCAGTCGAATTGCTGTAATCGTTATAAGCCAAAACAAGCTCGTCATTAGGGGTAAACGTATAGCAAACAGTATTTATTTTTCCACATTCAAAAACGGTCTTTAATTTTTTTTGATTAGAAACAACGCCAATATAATTATCTGCCACAACATATAAATTATCGCTGTTATATTTGAGTTCAAGAACGTTACAGTTGGGCAAATCAAGGATTGCCTTTGGCTCGCTTGTGTTGACATTCATAGTATAAAGCTTTGCCTTAAGCTGAGCATTTTTGCTGTTTAGTGCAACAAAAGCAATTTTACTGCCGCTGTTATTAATCGCAATGTCAATTATATAGCCATAATCTAAATCATAGCTCATTTTTTTATCAAGCGATTTATTATAGACGCATATATTGCAAAGCTTATCGCCTGAAAGAGTTGCAAGTGCAGTGTTACCGTTTTTAGCCACATCGCCGCAAAGAATATCACCTTTGAGTTCATTTTCATACACGTTTTCGCTTGTATTGTCAAGGCGCATTTTTGTACTGCCTTGGTCAACAAGCAAAGAATAAATACCTGAAGTTTTAATCACAGGATTTGAATAACCATGATCAAAGGTATACTTAGCGACTGCATTTTTTGTATCAATAACAGTAAAGGTTGACGGGGTTAAAACACCAAGCTTATTATTAATATTTTTAACTGTCACATTTTGAGATGAATCAAGATTATAAGAAAAATTATTTTTATCTATATTTTGCGAAATGGAAAATTTACCGCTTGAATCGGTAAAATGCTCTTTAACTGTATTAATATTAATCTCACAAACCTTCATTACAATTAATACCGCAACAATAATAGCAATTACAATCCAAATGATAGTTTTGTTTTTTCTGTCTTTTTTTGCTTTTAGCTCTTTTTTGCGCATTTCACGCTGATTGCCTGCCACATATCTCACCTGCCTAATAAATAATCTTATTCAAATAAAGCCCTTGGGGCGGAGCGGTTTTGCCTGCGCGCTTACGCTCTTTTGAAAGAATTATATCTTTCAACTCATCTTTTTTTATTTTTCCTTCAGACACAAACAAGAGAGTACCCACCATAATTCTTACCATATTGTAAAGAAATCCGTCGGCTTCAACTTTAAAATATACAATATCTTCCTCTCGCCAAACCTTAAAAGATTTCACACTTCTTACCGTATCCTCAACGTCACTTTTAGCAGAGCAAAATCCCGAATAATCGAAAGTACCGACAAAAGCCTGCGCCTGAGAATTAAGATAATCGGCATCAATAGGGCGCCTGTAATAATAAGCATATTTCGGCAAAAAAGCATTAGGTCTTTTGCCATTATAAAGCTTATAAATATATTCTTTTGATTTGCAGGAATATCGAGGGTGAAAATCACTTTCACATTCCTCACAATCAATAACGGCAATATCATTTGGAAGCTTTGAATTAAGTGCCATAATAACACCCTCATTTGATATATTCATATTCGTTTCAAGAGTGAGAACATACATATTTGCGTGAACAAACGAATCTGTTCTGCTGCAACCGGTCACGTCAAGTCGCTTTAAAAAGACCTTTTCAACAGCATCTTGAAACACCTCCTGAACAGTAACAGCATTTTTTTGCACCTGCCAGCCGTGATATGAAGAGCCGTCATATTGAATTATTATTTTTAGTTTTCTCATATTACCTTTTTAAATATAAAATTAAACGAAATAAGCAGCGCAATAAACACAATTACTGCTGCAAGAGCAATATAATCTCTTGCCTCAAATTTCATAACCTTCATTTTCGTCCTGCCGTCGCCGCCACGGTAGCAACGACACTCCATGGCGTATGCAAGCTCATTGGCTCTCCTGAATGCAGAAATAAAAAGAGGAATGAGAACGGGAACAAGTGCCTTCGCCCTATGGATAAGACCGCCTGAATCCATATCCGCACCACGTGATTTTTGAGCGGACATAATTTTATCAATTTCTTCAATCAAGGTAGGAATAAATCTCAAAGCAATTGTCATTGTCATTGAAATTGAGTGAACGTCAATTTTTAATATTTTAAGAGGCTTCATTAGCCTTTCAAGCCCGTCCGTCAGCTCATTAGGCGAAGTAGTATACGTTAAAAGCGAACTTATAACAACAAGGGTAATAATCCTAATTGCCATAAACACGGCAGTCATAATGCCGTTCTCGGTTATTTTGAGCTTCCAAATTTGAACAAGCGGCTCACCCTTACCGTAAAAAAGATTAAGAACAGCCGTAAACAAAATAATAATTGCAAGGGGCTTGATACTTTTAAACACCGTTTTAAGAGGTATTTTAGAAATAAGCACAAGCGCAATTGCTGCAACTACAATAACGCCGAGCGCCGGCAGGGTTTTGCAAATAAAAATTGCAACTATAAGCAAAACGGTAAGAATAATTTTCATTCTTGAATCCATTTTGTGAACGACGGAATTGCCTGGGAAATACTGACCTATTGTGATATCCGTAATCAATTATAAGCACCTCCCGCCAAAAGCCTTCTATATTCCTCAACGCCCTGCTCAACCGTATAAATATCGGTTCGGCAATCAATACCCGACGCCTTAAGTTTCAGGAATATATCTGTTATTTCAGGAACATTAAGCCCCATTTTCTTAAGCTCGTCGCCATGAGAATATACCTCATTTACACTGCCGCTAAAAGCAAGCTTGCCTTTATTCATAACTATAACCTTTTTGCAAAGCTTGGCAACGTCTTCCATAGAATGAGAAACAAACAAAACAGTATTCCCCATTTGGCTTTGATATTCTTTAATGAGATTAAGTATAGTATCCCTACCCTTAGGATCAAGACCGGCGCACGGCTCGTCAAGAATAAGCACCTGAGGCTCCATAGCAATAATAGAGGCGATTGCAACACGCCTTTTTTGACCGCCTGAAAGGTCAAACGGTGATTTTAACGAAAATTCATCAAACGAAAGACCTACAAACTCCATACTTTTTCTTATTCGTTTGTCAATTTCGGCTTCATCAAGTCCCATTTGTTTTGGTCCAAAAGCTATTTCCTTATAAACATCCTCTTCAAAAATTTGATATTCGGGATATTGAAAGCAAAGACCGACTGCAAAACGAACTTGCCTGATTTCTTTTCTGTTTTCTTTAGTCCAAATATTCTTACCGTCAAGAATAACATTGCCATTATGAGGCTCAAGAAGCCCATTTAAATGCTGAATGAGGGTAGATTTTCCGGAGCCTGTATGACCGATGATGCCAACAAGATCACCTTTTTCAATTTCAAGGCTTACATCATCAAGTGCAGCAGTTTGAAACGGAGTTCCCATACTGTAAAGATATTCAAGATTTTCGCAGACAAGAAACGCCATTTATACTTTTGCCTCCAAAGTTTTCTTTAAAAATTCAACGCAATCATCTGCGTTTAAGATTGTATTTTCACTTTTCAATCCGAGCATATGGACAAGCTCTGTTGATTGAGGAACATCAAGACCGAGGGACTTAACCTCATCAAATTTTGAAAATACATTTTGCGGTGTATCGTCAAGCTTAATTTCACCGCCGTCCATAACAACTACCCTATCGGCCTGAACCGCCTCATCCATATAATGAGTTATAAGAACGATAGTAATTCCGTCTTCCTTATTAAGCTTTTTAATCGTACTTAAAACCTCTTTTCTGCCGCTTGGATCAAGCATAGCAGTAGGCTCATCAAGAACGATACACATTGGTTTCATAGCAATTATGCCTGCAACGGCAACACGTTGCTTTTGACCGCCGGAAAGCTTATTCGGCGCTTTAAGGCGGTATTCATACATACCCACCGTTTTAAGGGCATTGTCAACCCTTTTTCTTATTTCTTTAGGTTCAACCCCTAAATTCTCGACGCCAAAAGCGACGTCCTCCTCAACAATAGATGAAACGATTTGGTTATCGGGATTTTGAAAAACCATTCCAACCTTTCGCCTGATGTCAAATATAGTTTCATCATCCACAACTTTTTGACCGTCAACGATAACCTCACCACTTTGAGCAATATTGATACCGTTAATAAGTTTTGCCGTTGTTGATTTACCTGACCCGTTATGGCCTAAAATTGCAACAAAACTGCCTTTTTCTATTGTCAGATTAAAATTCTTAAGCACATCAACAGTAACCTGATTTTCACCGTCATCATCAATCACATAAGAAAAGCTTACATTTTTAAATTCAATTAAATTCATTATTTCAACATCCAAATTGCCGTTGAGCCGCAAGGAAGAACTCTGCCGTTTGATGAAACAGGAATACCAATTTCATCAGCCTTAACCTTTCCGCCTCGTTTATTAACAATTACATCATCAAGAATATATTTCATAACAGAAGCCGAAAGCCCTGTAGTATATGAATTGAGCATAACCATAAGCGGCTTATCCGAAAGCACCTGCTCAACAAGCTTTACAAAATCGTAAATACTGTCCTCAAGATGCCATATTTCACCCTTAGGACCTCTGCCGTAGCTCGGAGGGTCAAGAATTACGATATCATACTTGTTACCTCTCCTGATTTCACGATGAACAAATTTAATGCAATCATCAACAATCCACCTGACCTGACCGTTATTAACCTCGGATGCAGTTGCATTTTCCTTTGCCCATTGAACCATACCTCGTGAAGCATCAACATGAACTACCGAAGCGCCCTCTTTAAGGCAAGCGACTGTTGCGCCGCCCGTGTATGCAAAAAGATTAAGAACTTTTACCTCTCGGCCGTCAGTTTTCGTTTTTTTGATAACATCCCTTGTAAAATCCCAATTTACTGCCTGCTCCGGGAATATTCCCGTATGCTTAAAGCCCATGGTTTTAATGTTAAAAGTTAAATCCTTATATTTTACCTGCCAAGATGAAGGAATTTTAGTATGTATCTGCCATCTGCCGCCTCCTGTTCTTGAACGAAGGTAGGTAGCGTCAGGCTGAAACCAGTATTTATTTTCCTTTTTACTTTTCCATATAACCTGAGGGTCAGGTCTGACAAGAATTTCTCTCGTCCATCTTTCAAGCTTATAACCGCTGCTGCAATCTATAAGTTCATAATCTTCCCAATCTTTTGAATATCTCATATATTAATTCCTTTATGACAATCTACTCCTGACAACATCTGCAATTTTGTTGCCAAGGGTTGTTATTTGCTCTAAATCGCTGCCCTCAAGCATTACACGAATAAGCGGTTCTGTTCCGCTGACACGGACAAGTACACGACCCTCGCCCATAAGTTCCATTTCGGCCTGCTGAACAGCAGAAATGATATACTCATCATTATTGTATTTTTGCTTACCCTCAGGTGAAACCTTAACGTTGATAAGCACTTGAGGATAAACCTTCATAATTTTAGCCAACTCAGAAAGTTTTTTGCCTGATTTAACCACCGCTTCAATAAGCTGAACACCTGAAAGCTCGCCGTCACCCGTTGTCGCATAATCAAGAAAAATAACGTGACCGCTTTGCTCGCCTCCAATATTGTAGCCTTCCTTTAGCATTCTTTCAAGAACGTATCTGTCACCTACTGCAGTTTTGGCACAGGAAATATCATTTTCTTCGCAGAACTTAAAAAATCCCATATTACTCATAACCGTAACAACAGCGGTATTTTTAGCAAGCGTGCCCTCTTCTTTCATCTTATTTGAGCAAATAGCGATTACTTTATCACCGTCTACAAGCTCTCCGTTTTCATCAACGGCAAGCATTCTGTCTGCGTCACCGTCAAAAGCAAGGCCCAAATCAAGCGAAGCGTCCTTAACAAATCGCATAAGTTCCTCGGGGTGAGTTGAACCGCAATTATCGTTTATATTAGTTCCATCGGGTGTATCGGAAAGCATTAAGCATTTAGCGCCCAACGAAGTAAATATTTCCTTAGCACAAACCGAAGCGCTGCCGTTAGCGCAGTCAAGAGCGAGTGAAAGACCGTCAAAACGAACATCCGTTGTTGAAACAACGTGTTTAACATAATCGCTCACTGCCGTTTTGCAATAAAGCCTATTGCCGACCTCGCCGCCTGTAAGAACCGGAATTTCCTCGGCATCATCAAGAATAATTGCTTCAATTTCATTTTCAAGGGCATCATCGAGCTTATAGCCGTTGCCCTGAAAAATCTTAATTCCGTTATATTCGCAAGGATTATGTGAAGCAGAAATCATAACGCCTGCCTCACAGCCGTATTTATCAACCAAATAAGCAACTGCCGGAGTAGGAACAACACCTACTGAAAGGACGTTACATCCGACTGAACAAAGCCCTGCCGTAAGTGCCGCTTCAAGCATATCTCCGGAAGCACGAGTATCCTTGCCGATAAGAACCGTCGGCTTTGCCGATTTGCTTTCCTTAAGCAAAACCATAGCCGCCGCTCTGCCTATTTGAAGTGCAAGTTCCGAAGTTAAATCGACATTTGCAACTCCTCTTACACCGTCTGTACCAAAAAGTCTGCCCATAATAATTCCTCATTCCTAATAAATTTAATTATTTTGTTAAGTAATTAAAGAAACGATTGCTGACCGGGTTGTTCAAGCCCTAAATGCTGATATGCAAGAGAGGTAACACATCTTCCTCTCGGCGTTCTTGAAAGGAAACCTATTTGCATAAGGTAAGGTTCGTAAACATCCTCAATAGTAACAGATTCTTCGCCTATAGCCGCCGCAATCGTATCAAGCCCTACAGGACCGCCGTTATAATTTTTAATCATAGTTTTTAATAAAACTCTGTCTATATTATCAAGACCGAGATTATCTATTTCCATTTTTTCAAGAGCGTCAACCGCCGCTTCCTTGCTGATTACACCGTCATACTTAACCTGAGCAAAGTCACGGCTTCTCTTAAGAAGTCTGTTAGCAATACGAGGTGTTCCCCTTGAACGAGAAGCGATTTCCATTGCGCCCTTTTCATCAACAGGGATATTAAGAATTTCTGCGCTTCTTTTAACTATTGACGCAAGTTGATCATTCGTATACATTTCAAGCCTGAAAATCACGCCAAACCTGTCACGAAGAGGTGCGGAAAGCTGACCTGCACGAGTGGTTGCACCGATAAGGGTAAAATGCGGCAAATCAAGCCTTATTGACCTTGCCGAAGGGCCTTTACCGATAATAATATCAAGTGCTCCGTCCTCCATCGCCGGATAAAGAACTTCCTCAACTTGCCTGTTAAGGCGGTGAATTTCGTCAATAAACAAAACGTCACCCTCCTGCAGATTTGTAAGAAGAGCCGCCAAATCGCCCTGCTTTTCAATAGCCGGACCGCTTGTCACACGAAGATTAACACCCATCTCATTTGCAATAACACCTGCAAGAGTAGTTTTACCGAGACCGGGAGGACCGTACAAAAGAACATGGTCGAGTGCTTCCCCTCTGCCCCTTGCCGCCTGAATATAGACGGCAAGATTTTCCTTGACCTTATCCTGACCGATATAATCGTCAAGAGCCTTAGGTCTTAATGAATTTTCTATATCGTTATCCTCGGGAGTAAAATCAGAAGTAACTATTCTGCTTTCAAAATCCATTTCGGTTTCCTGCATAAACGATTACCTCCTTATAAATTCCTGGCAAGCTCTTTCAAGCCGTACCTTATCATTTCATCAACCGACATTGAGCTGTCAAGCGAGCTGACAACAACTGTCGCATCAGACTGCGAATAGCCGAGAGAAACGAGAGCTTCAA
>DAVZKM010000040.1:0-11927 GCA_052272245.1 Eubacterium sp. | reverse complement strand
CTTTTCAGGCGACAAAATGTTCCAAAACAGGTACACCTGCCGTGGCGGAGAAGGTATGATTTCATTTACAAGCTGTTGCCCCGGCAACATACGTGCTGTTGAAATTCATCCGGGTCAGTCTGTCATTTGCCAAAAAAGTGCATTTTTAGCATCTACACCGGGCGTTAATATGTCAATTTATTTCAAAAAAGCCCTTGGCGCAGGCCTTTTCGGCGGCGAAGGCTTTATTATGCAGAAATTTGAAGGCGAGGGAGTTCTCTTTGTTGAGCTTGACGGCTCTACCGTTGAATATGAACTTCAAGCCGGCGAGCAGCTTGTTCTTGACACAGGCCATCTTGCAATTATGGACGGCACTTGCAGTATGGATATTCAAACCGTTAAGGGTGCTAAAAACATTTTCTTCGGCGGCGAAGGACTTTTCAACACAATTGTAACGGGTCCGGGCAAGGTTGTTGTTCAAACGCTCCCTGTCAATAAGCTTGCGCTTGAGCTTTACCGTTATATGCCGAAATCAGGCGGCAACGGATAATACAAAATTCCTTTTATTTATCAAAAAACCGAAAGCGACTTGAATCCAACGTTCAAGCCGCTTTTATTTTCTTATCATTATGTTTTTTATAAATAATTGCACATATTCCCGACACAACTGCCGTGAGTACAAACACAGTTACAGCCGTTTTCATATTGTTATGCATAAGCTCATTTCCGCAGATTGTGGAAGTAATTATTGACGGAATGCGAGCTATCGTTGTTATTGCAAAAAATCTGACTAAATTAATATCCGTTGCCGAAACAATATATGTAAAAATATCCTTCGGCGTTCCGGGGACAAGATAGAATATCCATAAAAACAGATTTTGATTATCAGTATTGCTGATTATTTTAAGCTGTTTAAACTGCTCCTCATTTACAAAAGCACCGATAAACGCCTGACCGAAGGTCTTTGAAAGAAACACAATCACAAGTGAGCCTAAAAAAGTTCCGATTGAGCAGTAAAGAAGCCCACCCCAAGTGCCAAATGCGTAGCCTGAGGCAATTTCAAGCGGCTCGGCCGGGATAATTTTTATAACGGTTTGAAACGCACGGATAAGAATAAATATTACCGCACTGAGACTTTTATACTGTGCAAGCCACGCATTAAAATTTTGAGTATCCGAAACAAAAGCAGTAAGCTGCTTGCCGAAGGTAAAATAAACCGACAAAAAAGCAATAAGAATAACAGCGATTGCAACACCGTAAATTATGCAGACGTTTTTAGGCGGAAGTTTGAAATACTTTTTAAGCCGTTTCATCGTAATACCTCCTTACCCTATAGCTCGGCATACGGTCAAAGTGATGCCAATAGCCGTCAAGCTCACCCTTATAGTCATTTTTCCACGGCTTAAATTTGCCGTTAAAATGAATAATATCGGTGTGCTCGTCTACATATTTCTTTACATTTTCAAAAGACTCTTTATTCAAAAGCCTTGCAAAGCAACGCTCGTCAAGATTAATAACATATTCATCATAAAGACCGATATAGCCGTCATACATAATATTAATCACGTCTTGGTCGGCAAGAAACAGTATCGGCTTTTTCTTTTTTATAATGTCAAATACCATCTTGCTTGAAAAAAGCTCTCGCATAAGTTTCAAATTAAAGAGCATAACTCCTGCGTTAATATATCTTTTAGAGTGCTTAATACCGAGCCTTTTCCTGTTCCAAATATCTATTGCGCCGTCAAAATGCTTGGCCCCGATTAAAACGTTGCCCCCAAAGTCTGCATTATAAAAATCGTCAAGACGATTAATCACAACCGTATCAGGGTCGATATATAAAATTCTGTCAAGCTCATTTGGCAAAAGCTCGCTCGCAAAAATCCTGTAATAAGTTTCCTTAGATATTCTTTTGCACGTCGGCGCACCGTCAAAAAGTGAATTGTCAACCCTTATCGGATGAAGCGAAATATCCGTATTTATTGTTACGGCATTGATTTTTTGAAAATCGGCAAGGGTAAGCGACGAATGAACGATATATAAATCAATCTCCGTTCCCTCGTTTGAATAAGAAAGCGATTTAAGCATTGTGCAAAGCGGCATAACATATCCGCTGTTAAGAGTTACCAATATATTCATATTCTCATCTCCTTATATTCTAAGTTAAAAAATCAAGTTAAACTTTTCGTTTACGCCCCTGATTTTACCAAAGCATTTCTCACTTTCTGTTAAATAAAAGCGAAGAAATAATAAAGAAGTTCTTACAAAATTATTAAGATAAGCAATATTCCTCTTTCATCAATAAAGAATACACCCAAAACCTTACTTTCACGTGACTTTATCATTACAAAAACGTAAGAAAAAAGCACATTGAGTTTTTTCAATGTGCTTTTTGGGGAAATATTTAGTTTTATGGCAATGCGGTTTTAATAATATTTCGCACCGTTATATATTTCTCCAAACAACCTCTGCCTGAGTAATTATATCTCTTATGCAATCATTTGAATCAAGTCTGTAATTAAGCAATTCGCCAACAGTTTCAAAACGGCGCTCTGTTTCAGGCTTGTTTGCTTCGCAAACAGAAAAATCATTCATTGAATCGTTTTCATATTCTATAACATATTCAATATCATTCCATTTTATGATAATTTCTCTGCCGTGAATTAAGCTTTCCCTAAAATCGTTTATATCCTTGTAATTAGGATATTCAAGAATATGTTCATTTTTGGTATACATTTTTAATATCTCCCTTGATTTAAATTCAGGAATGTTATCTTTTGGATAATTTATCGGTGAAGATAGATTTGGATATCCGTCATTCCAATTAATATTATGATTATGTGGATTGGAATGCTTATGCCCTTTTTTATGCTCCGAATAGTGTCTTTCTTTGACAGCCTTTCCGTTTTTGCCTATTTTTGTTAGCCTTCGTTCACCGTTTTTATCAAATGTTTCTTTTATTTCTCCCGGTTTGCCTAAAAATCTTTTAGCATCTTCATTTCGTCAAAGGGCTTGCCATAGCAAATAATTTTACTCGGCTTAATTCTGCTTAACATTTCATTATAGCCGAGCAAAAACGTACCTCTTCTTTTTTTGCCCTTATCTCAAAACGGATTTTTTAACAAGCAAATGCTTTATAACTCACAATATCAACAAGTGACTTTTAATAAAATTGCACTTAAATATTAGCTAAAATACAGATATATCCACTACATTTTCCCAAATATCTTTAAGCAATTCGTTACCAATTTTTGCATTATTCATAAATTCTTCAATTGTATAAAACTCAACAGGGTCTTTGTAATACTCACAAAATGAAATTCCCTCTTGATTTGACCCGTTAACAAAATATGTCACGGAATAGTTTTTACCTTTATATGAAAATTCAATTTCATTTCCTGTTTCTATCCAGTTTTTAAAATTTTTAAAATTATTCATCTGTTTTCATTCTCCTTCCATTTATCCACATATGCTTATGAGGCACATTAGGATATCGTTTAGAGTTACCGTGATTTATACTTTTATAATCATTACTTTAATTAATCTTATCATAGCCTATTAGGCTTACATCTTCAAGACTGATTTCTTGTTTTTTTACAAGCGGAAGCTTAAACATTCCAACACTTTTAAATTGATTTCTCAAAAACATTGTATCGTTTCTGAATTCATAGCTTGTACTATCTGTTTTGTATACGCAAAAAATGAATAATTTAAAACCCGCTGTAATCTTTTGAATTACAACGGGTTTGATTTTTACAAGCTATCAGCTTAATTTTGCCTTGCCTGTGCAAAGCTCATAATAGCGGCCCTTTCGAGCCATAAGTGCGTCATGGTCGCCACGTTCGATAATTTCGCCGTGCTCTAAAACCATAATTGCATTTGAATTACGGACAGTTGAAAGCCTATGAGCGATAACGAATACAGTTCTGCCAATCATAAGCCTATCCATACCGTGCTCTATATGAAGCTCTGTACGGGTATCGATTGACGAGGTTGCTTCATCAAGAATCATAACAGGCGGGTCTGCAACAGCGGCACGTGCGATTGCAAGAAGCTGCCTTTGACCCTGACTGAGATTTCCGCCGTCGCCCGTGATTACCGTGTTATAGCCCTCAGGAAGTCTGCGGATAAAGGAATGAGCCGAAGCAAGCTTGGCAGCAGCAATACATTCCTCGTCCGTTGCATCAAGCCTGCCGTAGCGGATATTGTCCATAATAGTTCCCGTGAACATATGAGTATCCTGCAAAACGATTGCAAGGCTCTTTCTCAAATCGTCCTTTTTGATACGCTTAATATCAATAGAATCATATGTGATTAAGCCATGCTCGATATCATAAAATCTGTTAATAAGATTTGTGATAGTAGTTTTGCCTGCACCGGTTGAGCCTACAAAAGCAATCTTTTGACCCGGCTTTGCATAAAGGCTAATATCCTTAAGCACCTGCTTTTCGGGAACGTAACTAAAATCAACGTCCTCAAATACAACCTTGCCCTCAACAGGAATTTTCTTATCAGCGTCTATCCAAAACCACTTTTTGCCGTCAACCGTCTTTTCTTCGCTGAGAGTTACGGTACCGTCGTCAATTTCTGAACTCATATCCATAATTTCAAATACACGCTCTGCGCCTGCAAGGGCAGAAAATACGGTATTCATTTGGTTTGCGATTTGGTTAATCGGCTGGGTAAACTGCTTTGAATAGCTGAGAAAAGTAAAGAAAGTACCGATATCAAGGCTTCCCGTCAATGCCAAAAGTCCGCCGACAAGCGCAATGGTTGCATAGCTTGCATTATTGATACCTGTTGAGCAAGGGCCCATTATACCCGAGAAAAAGTTTGCGTTTGTTGCAGCTTTTCTGAAATTTTCATTAGTTTCTTCAAATTCGTCAAACGCCTGCTGCTCATGGTTGAAAACCTTAATAACTTTCATACCCTCAACAGATTCCTCAATATTACCGTTCATAACGCCGAGGTTTTTCTGCTGCTCTCTAAAGTATTTTCTCGATTTTTTGCCTATCTGCGATACGGTAATAAGCATAATTACGAGAAAAATAAGTGCAAATGCAAAAAGCGTAGGACTTAATACTATCATCATTGCAACTATGCCGACAAAGGTAAATGCCGATGAAATAAGCTGCACCATCGACTGCTCAAGCATCATTTGAACATTATCAACGTCGTTAGTAAAGCGGCTCATAATTTCGCCGTGAGTTTTTGAATCAAAAAATCTGAGCGGTAAGGTCTGCATATGGTCAAACAACTCCTTACGAATAAGGTTAGTAGTCTTATATGCAAGAGTTACCATAATTTTGCTTTGTGCAAATGAGAAAAGCGATGCGCCTACATATAAAAGCGAAAGCTTAATAAGATTTTTAACAAGGGTTTTAATACCCTCGTCCATAAACGTTCCTGCCTTGATAGAGGCTGCAACATCGTTAAGTATCGGTTTTAGGCAATAAGATGCGAAAATATTGCAAACCGTACTCAAAATAAGCATTAAAAATACAACAATCAAAAAGAGCTTGTTTTTGCCCATATATTTAAGGATTCTTGTAAATGTCTGCTTAGCATTCTTGGGCTTTCTGAAATCATTTTTTCTGCCCGGAGGTCCCATTGGTGGCATTATTCAAGCACTCCTTTCTGTTGTGTATTATAAATTTCCTGATAAATCTCGTTTGCTTTGATAAGCTCGTCGTGATTGCCGACGCCTTTAATCTCACCATCGTCAACAACAAGAATTTCATCAGCGTCTTTAACAGATGAAATACGCTGAGCAATTATAAATACTGTTGTATCTTTAAGGTCGCTGTAAAAGCTTTCACGGATTTTTGCCTCTGTTGCGGTATCGACAGCACTTGTTGAATCGTCAAGAATAAGGATTTTAGGCTTTTTAATCATGGCACGGGCAATGCAAAGACGTTGCTTTTGACCACCTGAAAGATTAAGGCCGCCCTGCGCAAGATAAGTATTATATCCATCCGGCTGTTCATTAATAAATCCGTCTGCCTGAGCCGCCTTGCAAGCCGCAACAATTTCCTCGTGAGTAGCATCCTTTTTACCCCAACGAATATTTTCCTCAATAGTTCCGCTGAAAAGAACATTTTTTTGAAGCACAACGCCTATCATTTCACGAAGTGCTTTAAGGTCATATTTTTTAACGTCAACACCGTCAACAAGTACCTCACCCTGCGTCGCATCATAAAGACGGGGAATAAGATTAACAAGGCTTGATTTACCGCAACCGGTACCGCCGACGATACCTACAATCTGCCCCGGCTTTACCGTAAAGCTGATATTTTCAAGAATATTATCGCCATGGGATTCGGGGTCATATTTAAAGCTTACATTTTTAAATTCAACCGCACCCTTTGGCTCTGTAGGAATAAACGCATTTTCAGGATTAACAATATCAATCTCCGTATCAAGAACCTCAACAACACGCTCTGCACAAGCTTTACCTCTTGCAAGCTGCAAAAGCATCATTGAAATCATAACAAGGTTCATAAGAATTTGAACAACATAAGAAGCAAATACGGAAATTTGACCTACCTGCATAACACCCTCATTAGCCGAAAGCGCACCCTTATAATAAGTAAACACGATTACGGCATTAAAAAGAAGCATCATAACAGGCATAACAGTAACGATAAGTCCCGAAGCCATGGCACCCTGCTTTGCAAGCTCATCAGACGCCTTGTGGAATTTATCCTTTTCGTGGTCCTCACGCACAAAAGCCTTAACAACACGCATACCTATAAGGTTTTCCTGAACTACACGGTTTACGTTATCAACCTTTTTCTGCATCTTTTGGAACATAGGGAAGCCGAACTTCATAATTAGCGCCACTATAACGATAATTATAGGAAGCATAATAAGAAGCGTTGCCGACATTTTAGGATTAATCCTTACTGCCATAACTGCCGCAACAATCAAAAGAGCAGGACCTCTTACCAAAATACGAAGCGACATCATAACCACCTGCTGAAGCATTGTGATATCGTTTGTAAGCCTCGTAGTAAGAGAAGCGGTTGAAAACTTATCAATATTTCTGAATGAAAAATTGCTTATCTTTCTATACACATCATTTCTGAGCCTGAACGCAAAACGCTGGCTGACTACTGCCGAAGCCTTCATAGTTGTAAGGCCGCCGCAAAGACCGATAACAGCCAAGCCGAGCATACCGAAGCCCATTTTCAAAACATATGCTTTAGTCTGCTCAGGCGTGGAGGAAGCATTAACCGTTTCGTAAATGTTATTTGCAAGCGACGGCAACGCAAGCTCGCAAACAGCCTCGATAATCATACCCAGTGCACTTATAAGCGAAAGAAAATTAAGCCCTTTCATATATTTGCCAAATTTTTTTAACATTTTATATCATCTCCTTTTTCACAGCAATCGCCGCATTCTTCTAACAAATTATCAATGGCACGCTGCAAATAGTGCGCAAACTCAAGCGCTTTATCTTCATCCATTCCTTTTTTTAAAATAGTCTCAAGCTCATTCATCTTTTTTCTTAAATTGCTCGGAACAGCTTTTGCCTTTTCAGTCGGATGAATATGCATTATTCTGGCATCCTTTTTGTCAGGCTTTTTAACAATAAAGCCCGCTTTTTCCATTCTTTTGACAGACACGCTCATTGTTGCCGCCGACACACCTGTCATCTCGGCAAGCTTGCTTGAGGTTATACCCTCATTTTCAAGAACGGCGAAAAGGATATCCTGCTGACCGGAGTAAAGTCCCTCCTCGCCTATAACGTCGTTAAATTTGCAACGAACAAGTCGGGATAAAAAATTGACTCTTGGCACTATAAGCTCCTCCGGAGGCGGCTGCCTGCGTTTATAATTCATTATTTCACCAACCTTATATAATGTAATTACGATATTTTTAATAAAGTTAGTCAACTAACATTAGCCGACTAAACGATATTTTAGCACAATTTAACAAAATGTCAACAATAATATTGTAAACTATTTTTGAATGTGATAAAATACTCGCAAATTGAGACAAATCATTGATTTTAACTCGCAGGATTGAACATTGTTTACCGAATTTTCCGTCCTTTCTTGCAAAAGGACGGCATAAAATCAGGTCAGGTGTAATATGGAATTTAATTTATATGATATCAATACCATAAAAAAAATACTTTCAAAATACGGCTTTACCTTTTCAAAGGCACTCGGTCAAAACTTTTTAATTGACCCAAATGTTTGCCCGCAAATGGCACAGTCGTTAAATGCAGATAGTAAAACAGGCGTGCTTGAAATAGGCCCCGGCATAGGAGTTCTTACAAAGGAGCTTTGCAAGGTGGCAAAAAAGGTTGTTTCAATCGAGCTTGATAAAAGACTGTTGCCCGTTCTTGACGAAACGCTTGCTGATTTTGACAATCTCGAAATTGTAAACGGCGACGTTATGGAACTTGACCTCAAAAGCCTTATTAAAGAAAAATTTGATGGCTGCGACAATATTAAAGTATGTGCAAATTTGCCTTATTATATTACGTCTCCTATAATAATGATGCTTCTTGAAAACGAATTGCCTATTGACGAAATAGTTGTAATGGTGCAAAAGGAGGCAGGCGAGCGCCTTTGCGCCGAGGTTGGCACAAGGCAGGCAGGCGCAGTATCGGTTGCAGTTAATTTTTATGCAAGCGGAGAAATTCTTTTTGATGTTGCGAGAGAAAGTTTTATGCCAAGCCCAAAGGTTGACAGCGTTGTAATCAAGTTGAAATTAAATGACGAGGACAAATATCAAATTGAAAACAAGAAAAAATTTTTCTCATTAGTAAAATGTGCATTTGAGCAAAGGAGAAAAACGGCGCTCAACAGTATTTCAAACACAATGGGCATTTCTAAGCAAAAAATTGCCGAAATATTTACCGAGCTTGGGCTTGAAATCAATATCAGGCCTGAAAAACTAACAATGCAAAATTTCATTGATATTTCAGACAGAATATAATTTATTAATTTTTCACAGCAAATATTATGAAAGGTTACGATAAATATGAAAGACAATACAAAAGTTTTTGAAGAATATACAATACCGAAAGCGGTAATGACTATGGCTTTGCCGAGTATGCTCAGTATGCTTATTAATATAGTATACAACCTTGCGGATACATTTTTTGTAGGTCAAACAGGCGACAGCAATCAGGTAGCCGCCGTTTCGGTTTCAATGCCGCTTTTTCTGCTGTTTATCGCAGTGGGCAACCTTTTCGGCGTCGGCGGTTGTGCATTCGTCAGCCGTTCGCTCGGTGAAGGCAGGAAGGACAGGGTTAAAACAATCAGCGCATTTTGCATTTACGGTTCAATCGCAGTCGGATTAGTGCTCGGAATAATATTTTTCACATTAAAAAATCAAATTCTTATGCTTGTAGGCGCAAGCGAAAACACACTCGGCTTAGCCGCAAATTATCTTAAATGGGTAGCGCTCGGCGCTCCGTCAATCGTGCTTGCAATCACGGCGTCAAATCTCGTTCGTGGCGAGGGTGCGGCAAAAGAGTCAATGATAGGCTCTGTTATCGGTCAAATTACAAATATAATTCTTGACCCGATTTTCATTTTGCATACGGGTGATAAGCTTTTTGGCATCAATATGCCGTTTGGATTGGATATGGGGGTTGCAGGTGCGGCAATCGCAACTGTTATCGGCAACATCGTAACGGTAATATATTTTCTTATTTATTTCCTCAAAGGAAAGAGTATTTTGAGCATTTCGCCAAAGTGCTTTTCTATGGGTCGAGGAATTGCAAATGGTGTTATCGGGGTAGGGCTTCCTGCCGCCATTAACAATCTTCTTATGAGCATAAGCAATATTATTGTAAACGTTGTTCTTATCAAATACGGCGACAGCGCAGTTGCCGCAATGGGAATTGCAATGAAGGCAAATATGCTTGTGGTTATGCTTCAAATAGGCCTTGGCCAAGGTGTTCAGCCGCTTGTTGGCTACTGCTACGGCGCACAGAATTTCAATAGAATGAGAAAATGCCTTCGCTTCAGTATCATATGTAACATTATTATCGGCTCTGCAATGACAGGCTTTTACCTACTGTTCAGAAGAAATGTTATCGAGCTGTTTATCAATGACGCACAAGTTATCGACCTCGGCGCTAAGATGCTTCTTGCGCTTATGGCGCCAGGTCCTGTTATCGGCATTATGTTTGTGCTTAATTTTTCATTCCAAGGAATGGGCAAGGGTATTCAAAGTATGATACTCTCACTCGGCAGGCAAGGAGTTATCTATGTACCGATGCTCTTTGTTATGAATAAGCTTATCGGACTTGAAGGCATAATTTGGTCGCAGGCAACAGCGGATATATGCTGTGTAATAACGAGTATAATTATGTTTATGTTCATAAATAAAGGTATTAAAAAGAAAGAAAGTGCGCTTGCATAAAATAAATATACGCAAAAAATTAAGCGTTGGAGATTTTAGTTATCTCCAACGCTTTTTGTTTTAGCGGACTTTATTAAATCCTTGCTACGCCGTCCTTAACTGCGGCATCTGCTACAGCCTTTGCAACGGTATCCTTAATTCTTTCATCAAATGCATAAGGAAGAATATAATCAACGCTGAGCTTATCATCATCAACAAGAGATGCAATAGCATAAGCTGCGGCAATCTTCATATTTTCTGTAATCTGACTTGCCCTTACGTCAAGCGCACCACGGAAAATACCCGGGAATGCAACAACGTTATTAATTTGGTTAGGGAAGTCAGAACGGCCTGTACCTACAATTTTAGCACCTGCTGCCTTAGCCTCGTCAGGCATAATCTCCGGAGTAGGATTAGCCATAGCAAGAACAACCGGGTCAGCATTCATAGTCTTAATCATTTCCGGAGTAAGAACACCCGGAGCCGAAACGCCGATAAAGATATCCGAACCTTTAACTGCGTCTGCAAGTGTGCCCTTCGTCATCTCTCTGTTAGTAACCTTGGCGATTGCCTCTTTAGAAGGGTTAAGCTTTTCTCTGCCCTCATAGATAGCGCCTGTTCTGTCGCAAAGAATAACATCACGAAGCCCTAATGTCATAAGAAGTTTTGCAATTGCAATACCTGCCGCACCTGAGCCGTTAATAACAGCCTTACAGTCTGAAAGCTTTTTGCCTGTAAGCTTTGTTGCATTAATCAATGCGGCTGAAACAACAACTGCCGTACCGTGTTGGTCGTCATGGAAAATAGGAATATCGCATTTAGCCTTAAGCTTTTCCTCTATTTCAAAGCAACGAGGCGCTGAAATATCCTCAAGATTAATACCGCCGAACGAGCCGCTGATATTATAAACGGTTTCAACAAATTCGTCTACATCCTTAGTTCGAACGCAAAGCGGAAATGCATCGACATCGCCAAATTCTTTAAAGAGAACGCATTTGCCCTCCATAACAGGCATACCTGCCTCAGGGCCGATATCGCCAAGACCCAAAACAGCAGTTCCGTCTGTAATAACGGCTACCATATTCCAACGTCTTGTAAGCTCCCAGCTCTTTTTATAATCATCCTTAATTGCAAGGCAAGGCTCCGCTACGCCCGGTGTATAAGCAAGCGAAAGAGAATCCTTATCGTTTACCTTTGCCCTTGCGTTCACTTCAATTTTGCCCTTCCATTCTCCGTGAAGCCTTAATGATTCTTTACGATAATCCATAGTTTGTGTCACCTCATAATTTAAACTTTATATATTATTCCCAAGGGAACTTATATTGTGTAAGACCGAGTTCGTCACGAACCTCATTCATTTCCTTTTGAACAGACTCGTTGATAGGAACACCGCTGTCCTTTCTCTGTTGCCAAATGTCATATTCCTTTTCACCTGCCGTGTAAATTCTGTCACAGCCCGGTGCCTTTGTTGAATTACGAACAGAACGGATAATTTCGCCTGCCTTCTTCCTTGTTTCCTCTTCGCCTACAAAATGGCCGGTATCAATAGCGATAAAGAAATGACCGAGATGATAAGGAACAAA
>DAVZKM010000039.1:0-12003 GCA_052272245.1 Eubacterium sp. | reverse complement strand
TGTTACTACATCTCAAAGCTATTTCCCAAGCGATAACAGCAAATATTTTGACGGTGTTGAGCTTACTCTTGTTGATTGGCTCAGGCAGTATACAACTTATACTCTTGAGGCTGACATCAGAGGTTGGCTCGGCAGAATGCTTTTCTCCGGTGAGGAAGCGCTTAAAATGGCAAACGTTCTCTCGGGTGGTGAGCGTGTGCGTTGTATGCTTTGTAAAATGATGCTTTCGGGTGCGAATGTGCTTATTCTTGATGAGCCTACAAACCACCTTGACCTTGAATCAATCACCGCTCTTAATGACGGACTTATCCGTTATCCTGAAACTATTTTGTTCACCTCTCACGACCATCAGTTTGTGCAGACCGTTGCTGACAGAATTATTGAAATTTCAGGCAACAGAGTTATTGACAGAATGGGAACATATGATGAATTCCTTGAAAATGTAAACGAGGATCAGTTGAAAAAATATTAATACTATGAGAAATAAAGATAAATCTACATTCAGAAAAATTGAATTTCACAGAAAAGAAAGTTTTTATCTTATAGTTCGTGGCTTGGAGGTCGGCATTGCGTCCGGCCTTATTGCCGTATTATATAGGTTTTTGCTTTCTTTTGCAGAAAAATATTTGATGAAAATAATAGACTTTGTCAAGGGTAATCCCGGCAAGGTTGCCGTTTGGTTTGTTATTCTTGCTCTTATCGGTTTTCTTGTTTCAATGCTTGTTAAATGGGAAGTGCAAGGCGGCGGTTCGGGAATACCGCAAGTAAACGGAGAAGTCAAGGGCTATATCAATCCAAGTTGGTGGAGAGTAATACTTGTTAAGCTTTTTGGCGGCACGGCTTCTGTCTTTTCAGGTCTTTCCCTCGGCAGAGAGGGGCCAAGTGTTCAACTCGGCGGTATGGCGGCAAAGGGCGTTGCAAGATTTACCAAGGCTGATAAAACTACTGAACTTCGTATGATTAGTTGCGGTGCAGGCGCAGGTATGGCGGCGGCGTTCAACGCTCCGTTGGCAGGCACAATGTTTGTGCTTGAGGAAATTCATCATACTTTTGATAAGAGCTTGCTTTGTATGGGCATTGTTTCATCAATAACTGCCGATTATATTTCTAAGCTTTTTTTCGGTCAAAACACGGTGTTTAATTATGATACGGTGAATTTTCCGCTTAAATATTATTGGCTTTTAATAATAATGGGCTTTTTTCTCGGTCTTTGCGGCTGTGCCTATAACGTTTGTATGGGCAAAGCTCAGGATTTATATAAAAAGATTAAAATTCCTAATTATATTAAATTGCCGATTGTATTTGTATTCAGCGGTATAATCGGTCTTGTTATGCCGCAAATTCTTTGCGGCGGCCACAGTATGGAGGTTATTCTTCTTAAAGAAAATCCGTCGCTTACATATTTGATTGTTCTTTTGACAACTAAATTCTTGTTTGGGGCAATCTGTTTTGCAAGCGGTGCGCCGGGCGGTACTCTTTATCCCCTTTGTATTTTGGGCGCATATATGGGCGCAATATTCGGAACTGTCAGCGTTAATTCGTTTAGTGCAATCACTCCTGCTATGTGGGAGGAATTTGTTGTAATCGGAATGGCAGGCCTTTTTGCATCTATTGTCAGAAGCCCGATTACAGGCATTGTTCTTGTTTTTGAGCTTACGGGCAATATGAACAATATTCTCCCGCTTGCAGTAGTAAGCTTAATAAGCTATGCAACCGCTAATTTTATAGGTGTTACTCCGTTTTATGAATACCTTTTTGAAAAAATTGTCAGCACCGACCACGAAAAGCCGAAATTCTTTGAAACTAATGAAAAAGTGCTTGAAACGTATACCATTCCTGTCGGCAGTCCTGTTGCAAAAAAGAAAATTATGGATGTTGACTGGGGAAAGCACTGCGTTATTGTAAGCGTTGAACGTAACGGTGTGTCAATCACCCCAAAGGGCGACACTGTTATTAAAGAGGGCGATGAAATAGTTGCTCTTGTAAGCCAGCGCCGCTTCTCACGTGATATAGAAAAGCTTGAACATATGATAAAGGGTTAAGATATGAAAATTAATCTTGAAAATGCTGAAATTATAAAAACGGTTAAAGGTTTCGGCGGCTCTGCTTGCTGGTGGTCACCTCAGGTAAAGAGTGAAAAAACGGCACACGAACTTGCAAATCTTCTTTACGGCGATAACGGACTAAGAATGAATATTTACCGTTTTAACGTCGGCGGCGGATATGAAAAGGATAATTTGAGAATTGAAAATCCTTGGAGATATATTGAAAGCTTCATGAATAAGGACGGCTCATTTGATTATTCAAAGGATAAATACGCTGTCAATATGATGAAAAAATGCTTATCGCTCGGCAATATTGACACGCTTATATTTTTTGCCAATTCTCCGCATTTCACCCAAACGGTAACAGGGCAGACGAGTGGAGGATTTACGGAGCATTTTTCAAATCTTGATAAGTCAAAATACGAAGCTTTTGCAAAATATTTTATTGATATTGCAGAGCATTTTTCAGCCGAGGGATATCCCGTTAAATATATCAGCCCGATTAATGAGCCGCAATGGAAATGGGGCGGTACGAGTGTCTGGCAGGAAGGATGCCATTATGAGCCGCAAGAGGTTTACGATTGCTTTTTGGCATTTGCAAAAGAACTTGAAAAACGTAATTCCTCTCTTAAGTTATATGGGCCGGAAAGCGGTAACATTAAAGACCACACAAAAGAATATTATAAGCTTTTATCATCAAATGAGCTTATTATGAAATATCTTGACGTATTTGCTTATCATTCCTACGGTTCTGACGACAACGTTGCAGAAAAGGTTGAATTCGGTAAATGGGCAAAGGAAAATATTAAAACCACACGTTTTGATATGAGCGAATGGTGTGAACTTCCGTGCAAGAATGATACAAAATCTATTGAATCGGCTCTGATTATGGCACGCATTATCGGTGAGGATTTGATTTATACGGGAGTCGACAGCTGGAGCGCATGGGTTTGCGCCAATCAATGGGAAAACGCTGTGCGTGACGGTAAATGCTTTAGTGACGGATTTATAGTTGCTAAAGACGATTTTTCAGATTATTATGTTGCAAAGCGTTACTATGCAATGGCTCATTTCTCAAAATGTATTCCAAATGGTTCAAAGAGCCTTGATATCGGCTTTAATACTTCTCGTGGCTTTTCGGTTTTTGCATTTGAAAGAGCAGACGGCAAAAAGGTGATTATAGCGGTCAATAACAGTAAAGCGAAAAGAACAATTGAATTTGACAAGGCTTTTGGTGAATGCTTGTTTATTGAAACAACACAGGCATATGAGTTTGATGAAAGCGAAATGCAAAATGTTAAAAAACTTGTTATTAAGCCTAAGTCGCTTGTAACCGTAATATTAAAATAATGCTTGACATATAAATGTATTTTTGATATAATAACACAGCTTTGGAAAACAAAGCAATCCTTGCTTGCGCAAAATGCGCAGGCCAAAAGACCAAAAGGAGGTGCTGAAGAATGGCATTAAAAAATTATGAAATCGTAATGGTTTTCTCTCTTTCAAACGGAGAAGAAGCAGTTGAGGTTTTAAAGCAGAAGTTTACTGATCTCATCGCAAAGCATGGCACTCTTGGCAATGTTGAGGAATGGGGTAAGCGCAAGCTTGCATACCCAATCAACTATGAAAACGATGGCTATTATATTGTTATCGATTTCACAAGTGATGAAGCGTTCCCACAAGAGCTCGACCGTGTTATCAACATTACAGACGGCGTACTTCGTTCATTAATCGTTGCTAAGGGCGAATAATAGGAGGGGTTATAATGATCAATTCTGTTGTTCTTATGGGCAGATTAACTTATGAGCCGGAGCTTAAGACTACAACAAGCGGTCTTTCGGTTATTCGTTTCCAAATGGCTGTTGACAGAAACTATCAGTCACAGGGACAGGAAAGACAGGCTGATTTTATTGATGTAGTTGCTTGGCGCCAAACTGCTGAATTTATTTCTCGTTATTTCCACAAGGGTTCAATGATTGCTGTCGAGGGTTCAATCCAGACAAATAATTTCACAGACCGTGACGGTAATAAGAGAAAATCCGTAGAGGTTGTTGCTAATCAGGTTTCTTTTTGTGGCTCAAAGGCAGAAACTCAGGGTGCAAATCCTGCTTTTTCACAGCCGGCACCGAGCTACTCAACAGCTGATAATTCAGATTTTGAAGAAATCGTTGATGATGACGACGACTTACCATTTTAAAGGAGGAAACTAATTATGGCATATAACAGAGCCGGTGGTCCACGTAAGGGCCGCAAGAAGGTTTGCGTTTTTTGTGTAGAAAAGGTTGATGAAATCGACTACAAAGATGTTACAAGACTTAAGAGATTTGTATCAGAAAGATCAAAGATTCTTCCTCGTCGTGTAACAGGTACTTGCGCAAAGCATCAGAGAGAGCTTACTACTGCTATCAAGAGAGCAAGACATTTAGCTCTTCTCCCTTACACATCAGACTAATAAGCAGATAGCTTTTACTTAATATAAATATTACGTATAAAAGGACCTCCTATGGTAGAATAAAAACTACCATAGGAGGTTTTGTTATTCTTTTTTATTATCTTCGGTAATGCTTACCGCTTCATTTTCAAGCTTCTTGCTGAATTTTTGATATACAAATGAGATGATGATAAGTATAGCTCCGAATGCGAAGTAGGATAAAATTTTCCAGGTTGATTCAAGCGATCTTGTATCAATAAAGCAAAGCTTTGCAAAGGTGCAAAGAATAATTGCAAGTCCGCTTGAACGGATAACCGTGTAGTTTTTCTTGAACCCCACAACAAGAAGGATAATTGATACAAGAATATAAATTGTGCTGATTATCGCACTTGAAAATTTTATATCGAATTGAGCCATAACTGTTGAAGTTATAAGCGCAAGAGCACAAATTGATGTCATTAATGTAAGCACCCAAGCACTTGAGGAGTGACGGTTTATCGCACTGCTTATGCATTTTGCAAAGAATATTCCGACTGCAATATTTACCGCTATAAGCAAAACTATATTGAATATTTTAGGCGATTGCGCACTTACCTGCTCCTGATAAAAATTGATTATATAGTCATATTCTTCAAGAATATTAAGCCTTATAAATGTAACAGGCATTAATATGATTCCAATCGCATCACTTAAAATGAGCGTTATTTTGCTTTTGAATATACCTAATCGAAGTGCTATTGCAATCACAAGCGCAAAGACTATTGCTGCCGCAACATTCGTAAATTCGCTGAAATATTTAACACTCGGACTGTGGATGATTGTATTATAAATAAATTCAAGATAAGCGAACGTGAAAATGGCAGTAATTGCTTCTATAATTCTGTAAGGTACATTGTCTTTTGCAGCAATTATGCCGAATAAATCGTAACTCAAAGCGGATATTAAAATTATTGTGAAAACGATAACCGCCAATAAAGACGAGTATCCACTTGTTGAATTATAGTAAATTACGAAAGCAAGTGACAGGAGTATACAGAAAAATCCTGCAATTTCGCTTATAGTAATTTTCTTTTTAATAGAGAATATTGCAAGTGTCGCACCCTCTATTGCCCAAGCGATAGGCGCATATTTTAAGCCGAACATATACGGCACAATCAGCATTGAAAACACAAGCGCACTAAGCGATGATATAAGCGTTGCAACCTTTGAAGCACTTTCTTTGTTTTCAGATTTGTTGATTTTTGAAAACAGGATTATGTAAAGAAAGGCAAATACTAAAAATACAATTCCAACAACTCTGTTTGCCACCATACGCTCAAAGCAATGGTAAAGCGTAACGCCTATGCTTATTGCTCCTGTAACTGTGTTTAAACCAAGCAAAACAGTGTCCTCTGTTTCAAGCTTTTTGTTTAAGATGATTTTGCCGCTCGGCATTGCAAGATAAATAATGAATGATACTATTGAAAAGACAGCGGAAAGAGGAAGAGCATAGGAATAGCCGCCGAGGTCTTTGACTGCCCAAGCGCAAGCGCCGATACCGCCGACTGCCGTGATGTGCAATGCAAACGATATAAACTGCGCCGCATACCATTTTTTGTTGTAAGTCATTATGAAAACAACTATAGCAAGCAGGCAAAAATATGCGCTTGATACAGGTAAAAACATATTGTCGCTTGCCGCTTTGCCAAAGCTGATTAAGTAAAGCACAACTACGGGCAGATAACCGCCGATTGATGCGAATGTGCAAACAATTTGATTTTTCGTCTGCATTGAAAGCAGAATTGCCACAGCTGTAACTATGATGCATATTACAAATGTAAGCCTTGCCGAAAAAATGTCAAAAGCAAAATATCCGGATGCAGTTGCCGCATATAAAACGGATACGCCGCCGCTTATCAGCGCAGTTGAAAAAACATTTTTTTCTTTTTTGTAAAACAGTTCGCCGATTGTAACGAGTACACCGCCGAGAATGTATATAAGCAAGCATTTGAAAAGGTCAGACATATGAAGATAAGCGTATCTGCCCACAAGAATTATACCGATTATGAAAAGGAGAATACCCGCCTTGCTGAGCACGTTTAAGCCAATGAACGATTCAAGACTTTTTTGCTTTAGCGATGCATTTTTTTCTGTTTCGCTCAGCGGTTCATCTTTCAGCCTTTCTCCGATTTTGTTATTCGTTTGGTGAAGATTTCCAAATTGCTCGTTTGAATATTTTTCGAGATTTTCTTTCTTTTGCTCAAATTCCTTTTTTAGATTGAGAAATTTATTAAGTATTTCATCATATTCGCAGTCTGCCAGGGAGTTGATTGCCGCTATTGTTTCATCAAGGCTTTTTTTACAGCCCTTGCTGTATTCGTCAAGCCTGCTTTTTGTGGCATTTTCGCCCTTGTAATACATTTTGTCAATGTCTTTTTGAACACGTGTAAAGGTATTTAATTTTTCGTTTGCAAGCTTTCTGAAAAGAGCGCTTCTCGTGTTTGAAAGGTCACTTTTTAGCTGCTCGTTTTCCTTTGAAAGAACGGAGTTCTTCTCTTTGATTTTTTTGATTTCACTGCTCAGGCTTTCGTTTTGCTTGATTATTGAGTCATTATCAATCGATTGTGCTTCGTCCTTGAGTGACGATAAAATTGCCTCCTGCCGCTTGATAATGTCGTTTAAATTGTCTTTCCTATTTGTAGACATTTTCACCAAGCTCCTTTCCCACCTCGTATGCATTAGAGGTGTTGTAGTCGTAAAAGTAAATTTTTTCTTTATCATCTTTAAAAAATTCGCCGGGGCAAAATGATGTCAGATTAATGTTGCTGATATCTTCATTGGATTTCAAACAAATTACAACTCTTCTTGTTTTATTGCCGAGATAACGCTCAACTGTTTTTTTCGACACGGGCTTTTTGCTTGAATTAATATAATCTATTAATAAATCTTTGTCGCCGCTGTAATTTTCGTCGCCGAAAAACAGGCTGTTATATTCGTAAAAATTATTATTGATTATCGAGGCGGTATCAATTTCAATATTTTTAATATATTTTTTGTCACATTTTAAATAATTGATTTTTTCATTTGCGTAATAATTATTTTTACCGCCGGCTTTCAGCACAACAAAATCGGAATATGCGTCGCAATAAATAAGCACTTTCTTCTTTTTGCCGTCTTTGGTAATGTATGTTGCATATTTTTGCTCGCAGGCGCTAAAGTCAAATTCGTGATTAAGTGTGAATTCAAGTTCCTTATATATAGGTATAAATTCATTGTCGGCAAAAACTATTTTAGTACCGCTTTGCGAAATATCGTCAATATTACTGTTTTGTGAGGAGTTTTTGGAAATTAAAAACGATACTGCCACGGCGAAAATAACAAAGCAAATTGCAACGATGAAAATATATTTTAATGCTTTTTTCTGCTTTTTGTTTATGCTTTCTATTTGATTTTTCAGTTTGTTGTTTTCACTTTTTAAATTGTCAATTTCTTTTGAATCGTATTTCTGCTCAAAGCCTAAGATTTCAGTCTTGTTAAGTTCAAGTATATCGCACAGCTTTATAAGTGTATCCCGTCTCGGTGTTGCTTCTCCGTTTTCCCATTTTGATACGGCCTTGTTTGAAACGTTTAGCAAATCTCCAAGTTCTTTTTGCGATAAATTCTTTTGTTTCCTTGCAGTGCTGATGACTCTGCCAAGCATTTCGCTGTCCACATCTATTCCTCCTTTGATATCTTTTCAATTCAATAATGACATATAAAAGCTCTAAAATCAATGGAAATTTGTTTATTTTATAAAAATTTTATTCTAATTTCGGTTCAATCATAAAAATATGGCGATTGCCGAAACAGCAATCGCCTTAATAAATATTATTCGATATCTAATTTTTTTATGCACTTTAAGCCTTTCATATCATCATTGATTTTGACCTTTGCACCGCTTTCAAGACGTGAACAGATATAATCAACCTTTGTTTTAAACGGCTTTTTGGAAGCGTATTTGTCCTTGTCAAACCAATTAAATTCATAATTCAAGTGCTTGGCTAAGCCGATGAAAAGAAGATTTCTTGCAATTTGGGAGGTCGATAAAACGTATTCGTTGTCAAATCTTATATCGCCAAAGTATTTTCTCTTTTCCTCCTCGCAAAGCGCATTGAATTTTTTTGAAGCACTCAAGCCGAGCTTTGCCTTAAAGTAAGCGCCCTTAATATCTTCCTGCTCAAAGGCGTCAACACTGCTAAATCTCATCGGAATTAAGCGAACCCCTTTAAGATATTCTTCTCCGTCGTGTTTGTAGTGCGGATTTTTTTCCTCATCAAAGCAAAGATAAAATGTTTTGTGATTTTGCTCTTTGCGTATGCGCTTAAAGGTTTTTACTCTGTTTTCAGTTAAGTTTCCGCCTAAATAGTATAGGCAAATTTTCTGCTCAGTCTTCTTTTTGTCAATCTCGTTTTTCTCGATTTTTTCAAAAAGTGCTTTTACGTTTTCGTGTTTTGTGAAATCAACTGTGGATTTTTTAAGAGTTCTTATAAAATTGCAAAGCTCATTTGCAGTAGTGAAAGACGGTATGCTCTCGTCAATGCCGAGTTCCTCGTCGCTTATAAATCTGTTAGCGTCAAGTATAAATCTTGCAAGTTTTAAATCTGTGTTTTTGAAAACGCTTAATATCGTATGATAATCGGAAATCACGCAATCGCAGGTGGAAGCAAAATCGTATAAATCATACTCATTCGGCATTTTCTTAACGTGATTAAATACGCTGAAATCCGGAGTATACGGGAAAGTGTCGAGGCAAACAAAAAGCTCAAATTTTTTGCTCAGTTCATTGTCAATAACCATAAGATTAGCCATAAATTTCCTATAAGCTGTTATTGAACCTCTGCCGGAAGTTGCTTTGAATTGAGGAGTAAATAAAATTTTAATCTTGTCATCGTTTGATGCAAGGCTTGTTACACCTGCCATATCAAAAGCAGGACAGTCTGAAATAATTGCACTTGTGGGAAGTGCTTCGCATCTGTAAGCCTTTTCAAACGATAATCTGCTTTCGTCGTTAAGATAAATGCTCGAGCTCGGTGTGATTATGCTTTTTTGCGCAGTTGCAAATTCAAAGCATTCCCTTTCCCTTTTTCTTGACATTTTGACGTTGATATTGTCAGTCTGCAAATTGAAATATTTTTGATTATCCTTTGCGGCAAAGTAATATTCAAGTCCGCAGTCGGAAAAAATGTATTCAGCCTCGCTTAACGATTTTAAATATTTTTCGTCATCTCTTGTTATAATTTGAATATCGCTCAAATTGTAACGCTTCAGCCTTTCTTCGCTTTCTTTAATATTGCCGCTGTTTACGGCAATGAGCTGTTCATAATCATTTTTTTCTGCTTTGATATATTTAACCATTGCAAGAATTGATGACGGCACGGCGTGCTCCTGTGCGGTAACATAAAGAATTTCTTTTTTTATTGATGATTCTTTTCTTAATTCATTGTATTTTTTATCTTTATTGTTTGATTCTTCTTTGATTTTATCAAATGTCTTGAACTCAAATGCTCTCGGCACCTCATTTTCACTTGTGAGCTTTTGAACGTAAGCGTCTTGCTCCTCGTTGCTCATATCCTTGCACCTTGCAACAAAGTCCAAAAGCGCCTCACGTGAGGAGTAGAATCCGAAAAGCTTGTTGAGTCTGTCAGGAAGGTTGTATTCAATATATTTATTTTTTCTGAAGTTGGGAAAATGTTCCTCAAGATAATCAAAAAGAGTATTGATAAGTCTGACCTTTAATTCAAAGCTTTCTTCGCCGTAAACTGTGAGAAGTTGCTCAAATCTGTAAAAGAAATGGCGCACGGTTATATATTCAATCTCGTTTTTATATAAATCAAAGCAGTCACGTTCTTTGAGATTGTTTATTAAAAAATCAATCGCCTTTGAAATATCAAGCGTTGATTGCGTAAACTTGCTTAAAAATCCAACCTGAACGGAATAATTATAGAAAAAGTCATTGATAACGCCTATCGATTTTGCCTTGGTTGCAAGAATAAATGAAACAGGCAAATCCTCAAATCTGATTTTATCAGGAAATTCAATTCCTTCAAAAAGCTCCTTTTTTATAAATTTATTCCACGGGAAAGGGGACAACTTCAAAAGCTCATACGGTTTTTCGCTTACTTTGAAATTTTGATTGTAGTGAGCGGTGAGATTACCGATTTTTTCACCCGTATCGGCATTAACGTCATATCTGCTAAAAAGGACTAAATCATTATTGTCTTTTGTGGCTTTGTTGTATAATTCTTCACAGGCATTAGGCTGCACACAGTCGTCCGAGTCTACAAACCAAAGATATTGACCGCTTGATTTTGTAACGCCAAAGTTTCTTGCGTGGCTGACGCCTTTATTCTCGGTATTATAAACATAAACCTTGTTTGGATGTAAAGCCTGATACTCCTTTAATATTTGAAAGCTATTGTCGGTACTGCCGTCGTTTACGGCAATGATTTCAATCTCATTAAGAGTTTGTGCCAAAAGCGAATCAATGCAGTTTTTTAAATATTTAGATGTATTATAAACCGGAACAATAATGCTTACTTTGCAAGCTGTCATTTTTATACCCTCTTTTTTAAACTGTTTATATAATAGTAATATAATACCAATATTATTGTGCTATTTCAAGCGAAAATATCAATTTGACATAATAATTATAACAATGTGATAAGCATTTACGAGATTGTTAAAAATATAACAAATGCTCAAAAATCAATAAAAAAGTGCACAAAATTATTGTTAAAAAAATAACACATTTATAAAATTCACTAAAATTGTGCATTTTCTCTTGAAAAATAAAGTATAATGGATTATTATAAGCAAGATGATATTGTTAAAAAAATAACAATATCAAATAAAACAAGTTTATTCATTATTCAAATTATATTTGGAGGTAGTCAATATGGCAAAAGAAATCATCGACAGCGTTGAAAAGCTTGAAGAGGAACTTGCAAGAGTTCGTGAGGCTCAGCGTAAATTTTCTACCTATACTCAAGAGCAGGTAGATAAAATTTTCCTCGCTGCCGCAAAGGCTGCAAATATGGCAAGAATTCCGCTCGCTAAAATGGCAGTAGAAGAAACAGGAATGGGTGTGGTTGAAGATAAAATTATCAAAAACCACTACGCAGCAGAGTATATCTATAATAAGTATAAGAATACAAAGACCTGCGGTGTTATTGATGAGAATAAGGCTTACGGCACAAAGCGCATTGCAGAGCCTCTCGGCGTTGTTTGCGCAGTTATTCCTACAACTAACCCTACATCAACTGCTATTTTTAAAACCCTTATTTCTCTTAAAACGAGAAACGGTATCATTATTTCGCCGCACCCAAGAGCTAAGAAGTCAACAGCTGCTGCCGCTAAGATTGTTCTTGACGCAGCAGTAGAAGCAGGCGCTCCCGAAAATATCATTTCTTGGATTGACGCTCCTTCACTTGATATGACAAATCTTCTTATGAAAGAGGCAGACATTATCCTTGCAACAGGCGGTCCGGGAATGGTTAAGGCGGCTTATTT
>DAVZKM010000038.1:0-12126 GCA_052272245.1 Eubacterium sp. | reverse complement strand
CAGTCTGGTAGCCGAGCTTCAACCTTAATTGAACCTGCTGTGCCCTGAGTTGCAGGAGCAGCGGCCGGTGCAGGAGCAGGTGCTGCGGCAGGAGCAGGAGCAGGAGCGGCAGCCGGTGCAGCTACAGGAGCGGCGGCAACAGGAGCGCCTGCGCCCTCCTCAACAGTTACATTATAAGGTGTACCATTTACAGTAATTGTATAGTTTTTCATAATATTATCCTCCATTATTTAACAGAATGTTTTCTCGGTAAAGTATTTTCTCTCTTTCCTGCGAGAATATCAAGTGCGGCAATAACTTTTGCACGAGTATCGGCAGGTGCAAAAATATCATCAACTGCACCGCAAGCAGCGGCAGTAAACGGAGATGCAACCTTCTCTGTATATTCCTTCTTAAGTTCCTCCTTGCTTTCTCCGTTTGCAAGTCTTTCATTAAACAAAAACTGAACAGCAGATTCAGTCGGGAGCGGTGATGCAACACTCTTATCCCAAGCAAATGTAAAGTCGGCATTAGCGCCCTTACCTGCAAGAGCGATATAAGCAATACCTACTGCATTTCCGGTGATAACGGAAATCTTAGGTGTTGTAGCGGTAGCATAAGCGCTTGTAAGCTTAGTAAACGCTGTAAGGCACTGATTTTCCTTACCCGGCTTATTGACTGCGCCGTTTGTATTAGCCAATGTAATAACAGGGATTGAATAAGCATCGCAAAGTTTAACCATAGCCTCAGCTTTATATGAACAGCAAGGGCAAATAGGTTTACCCTCAAATGCAACAAAGCCGACTGTTGTTCCCATAACTGTTGCAAGAGCAGTTTTGCATTTGTTTTCAGAATATCCGCCCTTAAGCTCAACTACTGAATTTGCATCCGCAATGCTGTTAATAACAGTCATTGCATCATCGCCGTCATTAGCGAAAGTGCTCGGTGCTGTAAACTCAAAAAGAGGAGCAGGGGAAATATTGTTAGACGGAAGAAGCGATGTAATATTCTTAACTGCAGCAACTGCCTCTTCAAATGTATCGCAAAGAACATCGACTGTTCCTGCTTCATAGCTTTCCTCGGCTGTAACCTCACTCGGAGCAGTTACGTAGAAATCAGCATCCTTAACTGCTACAACTACATCAGCCATATTAGCAATAAGAGCAGATGTACCAAGGCAAGAGCCTGCGATAATAGAAATTTGAGGGCATACGCCGCTCATTGATGTTGATGCTTTAACAAGCTCGCCATAGGCATTCATAACCTCAAATCCCTCGGTAAGCTTAACGCCGTTTGAATCATACACACCGATAACCGGGCAACCGGTTTTTAATGCAAGATCGTAAATCTTTTTAATTTTAGCACACTGTGCAACACTTACAGCACCGCCGTCAACAGTAATATCTTGTGAAAACGCATATACTGCGCACTCGTTTACTGTTCCGAAGCCGGCAACAACCTCAACCGAACCGTCAGCCGATTTAGCATAAGCGTCAATCTCGGTAAATGAGCCGTCATCAAAAAGTGCTTCAAGTCTTTTAAGTGCTTTTGAGTCGTTCACTGTTTTGTCCTCCTTGAAAATGTGACAGAGCATATATGAAAATTTAAAATATTCCAAATTTGCCTATTATAGATTTTAACACTTTGTCAAATTAATATCAATAATAAATTATGAATTTTATAATATTTTGCCGATTTTATCAAAAATTTATACAAGATACAGCTGTCATTTGAGCATAAATGAAAAAAATCAAAACTCGGACCGTTAAGCCCGAGCCTTGATTTAATGATATAAGGGAAATATTATATCTGTGTTTATTACTCGCTGAAAAGCGGAGTTGAAAGATATCTGTCGCCTGTATCGGGTAAAAGAGCAACAATTGTCTTACCCTTATTTTCAGGTCTTTTAGCAAGCTCCTTAGCTGCCCAAAGAGCCGCACCGCTTGAAATACCTACAAGTACACCCTCCTGCTTAGGAAACGCCTTACCTGTTGCGAATGCATCCTCATTTTCAACCGTGATAATTTCGTCATAAATCTTTGTATTAAGAGTATCAGGAACAAAGCCTGCGCCGATACCTTGAATTTTATGAGGACCTGCCGTGCCCTTTGAAAGAACCGGCGAAGTAGCAGGCTCAACTGCAACAATCTTAACGTCCGGATTTTTGCTCTTAAGGTATTCTCCTACACCCGAAAGTGTACCGCCGGTACCGACACCTGCAACGAAGATATCAACTCTACCCTCGGTATCGTTCCAAATTTCAGGACCTGTTGTTGCCTTATGAGTAGCAGGGTTTACGGGATTTGTAAATTGACCTGCGATAAAGCTGTTAGGAATTTCCTTGGCAAGTTCATTTGCCTTAGCGATGGCGCCCTTCATACCCTTTGCACCGTCTGTAAGAACAAGTTCTGCGCCGTATGCTTTCATAAGATTACGTCTTTCAACGCTCATGGTTTCAGGCATTGTGATAATAAGTCTGTAACCCTTTGCTGCTGCAACAGATGCAAGACCGATACCCGTGTTACCGCTTGTCGGTTCAATAATTACCGAGTCAGGCTTAAGCTTACCTGTCTTTTCTGCATCTTCAATAATTGCCTTAGCAATTCTGTCCTTAACAGAGCCTGCCGGATTAAAATATTCAAGCTTAACAAGAACCGTTGCTTCAAGATTGTTGTCTTTTTCAAAATGTGTAACCTCAAGAAGAGGTGTATTGCCTACAAGGTCGAGTGCTGATTTATAGATAGCCATAATGAATAATCTCCTTAATAAATAATCAAATAATTTAAAATTAGTCGATTGCGGCGAAAGCTTCGTCGAGATCGTGAATAATATCGTCAATATGCTCTGTACCGATAGAAAGTCTGATTGTATTAGGCTTAATATCCTGCTCAGCAAGCTCTTCGGGACTAAGCTGGCTGTGCGTTGTGGTTGCAGGGTGAATAACAAGTGATTTAACGTCTGCTACATTTGCAAGAATTGAGAAAATTTTTAAACTGTCGATAAACTTCTTAGCTTCAGCCTCTCCTCCCTTGATTTCAAATGTAAAGATAGAACCCGCTCCATTAGGGAAATACTTATTGTAAAGCTCCTTATATCTTGAATCTACGCTTGGGTGATTGACCTTTTCAACCTTTGGATTATTAACAAGATATTCAATAACCTTCTTTGTGTTCTCAACGTGACGTTCAACACGAAGTGAAAGGGTTTCAAGTCCCTGAAGAAGCAGAAATGCATTAAACGGTGAAATTGTAGCGCCTGTATCACGAAGGATGATAGCACGAATATACGTTACAAATGCTGCAGGACCTGCTGCTTCTTGGAACGATACACCGTGATAGCTTGGGTTAGGGTCAGCAATTTGCGGATATTTGCCGCTTGCCTTCCAATCAAAATTGCCGCTGTCAACGATTACGCCGCCGAGTGTTGTGCCGTGACCGCCAATGAACTTAGTTGCACTGTGCACAACGATATCTGCGCCGTATTCAATAGGTCTTAACAGATAAGGTGTTGCAAATGTTGAGTCAATAACAAGCGGAATATTGTGTGAATGAGCAATATCTGCAAGCTTTTGAATATCAATAAGATTTGAATTAGGATTACCGAGCGTTTCGATAAAAATCGCCTTTGTGTTATTTTGAATAGCATTTTCAAAATTTGAAAGGTCGTCAGGGTCAACAAATGTTGTGTTTACACCAAACTGTGAAAATGTATGCTCAAGGTAGTTATATGTACCACCGTAGATTGTCTTAGCTGATACAATGTGGTCGCCTGCCTGAGCAAGAGCTTGGAATGTATAAGCAAGTGCCGCTGCACCGGAAGCTGTTGCAAGAGCGGCTACACCGCCCTCAAGAGCTGCAACTCTCTTTTCAAATACGTCCTGAGTTGAATTTGTAAGTCTGCCGTAAATGTTACCCGCATCTGCAAGACCGAATCTTGCTTGTGCGTGGTCGCTGTTTTTGAACACATAAGAAGTAGTCTGATAAATCGGAACTGCTCTTGAATCTGTCGCCGGGTCCGGCTCTTCCTGTCCTACGTGAAGCTGAAGTGTTTCAAAATGATATTTATAATCTGACATAATGTTATTTCCTTTCGATGTTAAAAATTGGTTTTTATGTTTAGTAGTCAAAATTTAAAGCCATAATATTTTTTCGTGAATAATCACATACAACATCGAAAGCACATTCGTTGATTTTTGATGTTTGCGACTGTTAATTTGCCGTAATATTTTGTCATAACAATCTCTCCTTCAATATTTCCCTTATTACCTACGTGGTTTGTAGGTTTTCTCTGTGATGTCTACACTATACACTACATTACCTATTTTGTCAATAGGTTTTTAGTATTTTTTTGAAATTTTTTTCAATTCTTGTTTAGGCAAACCAAAAAAAGTATACAAAAAGCCCGTAAACACAAGTGTTTACGGGTCTTTATCACATTTAGAAACATTTAAATTATTTAAGCACAAAGCCTACCTTTTTCATTACCTTGTCAAGTGTGCGTTGAGATACACGTTGAGCAAGTTCTGCACCCTGAGTCCATTTTTCCTGAAGATATGCTTTATCTTTCATAAACTCATTATAGCGCTTTTGCACAGGTTCAAGCTCGGCAACAACGGCTTCACCTACCGCTGTCTTAAAATCGCCATAGCCCTTTCCCTCAAATTCCGATTCGATAGAATCAAAATCCTTGCCTGTAACGGCGGAATAAATCGACATAAGATTATTGATTCCGTCCTTACCCTCGGCATAACGAACACTCATTTCGCTATCTGTTACTGCACTCTTAAATTTTTTCATAATTACATTAGGCTCATCTGTAAGATAAACAGTGCCCTTAGGGTTAGGGTCTGACTTACTCATCTTTCTTGTTGGGTCAGCAAGGCTCATAACCTTAGCGGCAGTCTTAGTAATATAAGGTTCAGGAATGGTAAACACATTGCCGTAAATGCCGTTAAAGCGTTCTGCAATATCCCTTGTAATTTCAAGATGCTGCTTTTGGTCAACACCGACAGGCACAACATCTGCCTGATAAAGAAGAATATCTGCAGCCATAAGCGACGGATATGTAAAAAGACCTGCATTAACGTTGTCTGCGTGCTGCTGAGATTTATCCTTAAACTGCGTCATTCTGTTGAGTTCACCGAATTGAGTATAACAATTAAGAATCCAAGCAAGCTGAGAATGCTGAGGCACGTGCGACTGAATAAAGAGGATACTCTTATCAGGGTCAAGACCCGTAGCCATAAGAAGCGCATAAAGCTGAGTAGTTTGAGTTCTGAGCTTTTGCGGGTCCTGCCTTACTGTAATTGAGTGTAAATCGGCAATGCCGAAAACCGTATCAAAATCATCCTGAAAGTCTTTCCAGCCACGCATAGCGCCGAGATAGTTACCCAAAGTAGGAACAGAGGTCGGCTGAATAAGTGAAAGACTTCTTTTTTTACGTTCTTTTTTAATTTCTTCTGCCATAGTTATTCTCCGATTATCTATATGATTTAGCTACTTCGCCCAAAGCCTTAACTCCATTGATAATTCCGTCATCACTTGGGGTTGAAAAATTAAGACGAATAAAATGTGATTCTTGCGTATCGTCCATCAAAAACGCATTGCCGGGAACGACAGCAACATTCTTTTCAACTGCTTTTTTAACAAATTCGAGCATATTGACATCGTCGGGAAGCTTGCACCATACAAAAAGACCGCCCTGCGGCTTAACGTACTCCACAAAATCTCCGAGATGTTCATCAATACAGTCGCACATAAGATTAAGCTTATTTCTGTAAATATCCTGAATATGCTTAATATGAGCATCAACGTCATACTGCTTAAACCATTCATCAACAATCATTTGATTAAGGCAAGGAGTATGAACATCCGAAGCCTGCTTGCCGACTGTCATTTTAGCGATAACCTTTTGAGGAGCAATACAATATGCAACACGCAAACCCGGTGAAAGTATTTTTGAAAATGAGCCGGCATAAATAACAATTCCGTCCTCATCCATAGACTTAATCGTAGGAAGTGCCTCGCCGCAAACTCTCAAATCGCCGTATGGATTGTCTTCCAAAATCATAACTCCGTACTGCTTGGCAAGTGCATAAAGTTTTTTTCTCTTTTCAAGTGACATTGTAGCACCCGACGGATTTTGAAAATTAGGAATGGTATAAATAAATTTAGCGTTAGGCGTTGTTTTAAGTGCTTGCTCAAGAAGCTCAACATTCATTCCGTCAGACTCGACAGGAACACCTTTAAGCTTACAGCCGTATGAGCGAAAACAATTAAGTGAGCCTATAAACGACGGTTCTTCACAAATAACGGTATCGCCCTCGTTGCAAAGCACCTTTGTAGTTAAATCCATAACCTGAGTTGCGCCCGATACAATAATAACATCGTCAAAATCTCTGCCGATATTTTCATGATTACTCATCCACTTTTTGACAGTATCACGAAGCGGCTGATATCCCTCAGACACACCGTATTGAAGCGCATCGATAGGGCGAGAGTCAAGAATTTGAGCAGCAATAGCCCTAACCTCTTCTACAGGAAAAGCATCGGGTGCCGGATTCCCTGCTGCAAGAGGAATAATTTTAGGATCGGCTGTTGCCTTAAGTATTTCTCTTATAGCACTTGGCTGAAGAGAAGATATTTTGTCAGAAAACGTATATTCCATTGTTTTTGCCTTCTTTAATATAAATTCTAAGCTTTGAGCAACATAGAAACAAACTTAGCAAGAATTTCTGCATTGTTAGCCTTAGTATTTTCAACATATTCGCATTTGAATTTGTAAAGCATATCAAAATCATAATTATTTAATTTAATGGCATTTACAAGTTCTTCTGCATTTTCAAATGTAGCGCTCGGCATTTCCTTTTTGAGGTCAACATTAATTCCACGTTCTAACGAATATTCATCATAATCGGGAACGAAAAAATAGAGCGGTTTCATAAGAACGCTTGCCTCAAACGCACAAGCCGAATAATCGGTAATAATAACATCGGCAATTTTCATCAAATCATAAGTCGAGAAATCACCGCTGTAGGAAAACTCATTTTCAATTTTAATTTTTGAAAAAAGAGGATGAGCGCTTATAATTAAATGGTAGCCGTCAACATCACGAAATTCTACCTTAAGCTGTTCGGCAATATAAGCGTCTCTTTCTCTGAAAGTAGGAAGATAAAGAACAATCTTATCGTGGCTTAATCCCGGATTTTCGGTAAAAAATCTTGAAGCGGCATTATTATCAGTCAATATATCGTCAACTCTCGGAAGCGAACAAATTTTTATTTTAGAATTATCGCAACCGAAAGCTTCCATATAAAACTTAGCTGTTTTTTTACTCGGAGCAAGAACGTAGTCGTAATTTTTATGCATACACATTGCACGGCTGATTTTCTCGTCCCTGCCCTCTTTAGTGCCGACGCTTTGAAGCCCGAATTTTTTAAGTGCTCCTAAAGCGTGCCACATTTGAATAACCTTTAAACTTTTCTTATGCTTTAAGCAAGAAACCGTAATTGAATAAGTATCAAGAATTGCAACCTTAGAAGTTGCAAGATAATACATATCTCCTATAACAGAGAAACAATACGATATTTTACCGCCGAGGCTTTCAGGTATCATTTTGAGCCTGAAAACCTGCTCGGTATTAGGACATTCCTTATCAATTTCTTTTTCAAGAAGTCTCATATCAAGACTTTTATCGTTGCTTTGCCTTGAAAGGTAAACTATCCTGTCCTTAGTTTTAAACAACTTGATAGGCGCATAGATAATGCAAAGAAAAAATTTCAGTATTTCAATTAACAATACTTTCATATAATATCACTTCTTTAAATTACTCATAAAGAGGATATTTAGCGCAAATCTCGGCAACGCCGTTTGTGATATAATCCTTATTATTATCAAAATCAATAACTGCAAGAGTGATATATTCTGCAATCTTGTCCATATCTTCTGTATTAAGACCTCTTGTTGTAGCGGCAGGAGTACCGATACGAACACCCGAGGTTACAAACGGTGAAAGAGGCTCATTAGGAACAGTGTTCTTATTAAGAGTAATATGAACCTCGTCAAGTCTGTTTTCAAGTTCCTTTCCGGTTACATTAGTTCCACGAAGGTCGAGAAGGCAAAGGTGGTTATCTGTACCGCCTGAAACAAGCTTCATACCTCTCTTGATAAGTCCGTTTGCAAGAGCCTTTGCATTTTCAACTACTCTCTTCTGATACTCGTTAAATTCAGGCTTAAGAGCCTCGCCGAAGCAAACTGCCTTACCTGCGATAACGTGCATAAGAGGGCCGCCCTGTGTACCCGGGAAAACGGCAGAATTAAGTTTCTTAATAAGGTATTCATTATTACAAAGAATAAGACCGCCACGTGGACCTCTTAAAGTTTTATGAGTAGTAGTTGTTACAACATCAGCATAAGGAACAGGAGATTGATGAAGGCCTGCCGCAACAAGGCCTGCAATATGAGCCATATCAACCATAAACATAGCACCGTTTGCATGTGCAATATCAGCCATAGTTTTAAAATCAATTTCTCTCGGATAAGCAGAAGCGCCTGCGACAACAAGCTTAGGCTTAACCTTATTAACCTGCTTAGCAAATTCCTTATAATCAATAAAGCCGTTTTCATCAACACCGTAAGGAACAAAGTTAAAATATTTACCGCTGATGTTGGCAGGTGAGCCGTGAGTAAGGTGACCGCCGTTATCAAGGCTCATACCCATAACGGTGTCGCCCGGCTTAAGAAGAGCAAGATAAACTGCGGTATTAGCCTGTGCACCGGAATGAGGCTGAACATTGGCATAATTACATTTAAAAAGCTCGCAAGCTCTTTTAATAGCAATATTTTCAACGATATCAACATACTGACAGCCACCGTAGTAACGTTTACCCGGTAATCCCTCGGCATACTTATTTGTAAGCACGCTGCCCATTGCAGCCATAACTTGAGGTGACACAAGGTTTTCGGAAGCAATAAGTTCAATGTTATCACGCTGACGTTTAAGCTCTAAAGCCATTGCGTCTGCAACTTCCTTGTCTGTTTCGGCAACTTTGCCAATTGAATCATAATAATCTGAATACATATATAATCCTCCTGAATGATTATGCATATTAATATAATTATACACATTTATAATATCATATAACAAGTAAATATACAACAACAAATTGAAAAAGTGTGTGAAAATATTTGTATGTGTTAAAATGATATGGCTCCCAAAAAAAGAAGAGAAGTAGCTCCAAATATGGTATAATGAAATAACCACAAACCATTAACCAAAGAGAAGGAGCAACTTCTCATGAACATTTTAACACATACAAAGACGAGGAAATCCATATGATAATGCTTTAGCAGAAAATTTCTTCTCAATTCTCAAAACGGAGTGCATCCACAGGGTTAAGCTCTCCTCATCATATCCGAATACGTAAACTTTTTACAATTTTTCATAAAATTCCTCCATTTTTTTACATAATTATTTAGATGTAACTAATTATATCTAATATATAAACACTTCATCTGTATAAAAAGCTGCACTAAGAATAAAAAAATATTGTGCAACTTTTTATAAACTTAATGTGTTTGTTTGATAAGAGGTGATGATTCTTATGTCCGTAATAAGCTTTGATAAACAGAAATTTGATGAATTATATCAAAAATATGCAGGTATGATTTTTAGAACAGCATATAACTTTCTTTTGAATAAAGAAGATGCAGAGGATGTTGTTCAGGAGGTTTTTATTAAATATTTTACCCATGATAAAAGTTTTAATGATGATATTCACGAAAAGGCATGGATGCTAAGAGTGACTGCAAATTTATGTAAGAATATTCTGCGCTCCAAAGCCCGTAAAAATTTGCAGTTGGACGAGTCAATAAAAATCATTAATAATGACTTTGAAAATTCTATAAATCAGCATTTAGACATGGAAAAATCAATGGCTGAATTAACTGCTAATCAAAGAATAGCTGTCCATTTATATTATTATGAGCAGATTTCAATAAAGGATATAGCAAAGATTATGAAAACAAATGAAAATACGGTGAAATCTCATTTGCTAAGAGCAAAAGCCAAAATGAAATTACACTTAGAAAAGGAGTAACGCTAATGAATTACAATGATAAAATTCAATTACCGGATGAACTTTATGAGAAAACATTAAGCAGTGTCAAATCTGCCATTTCAAAACATAATAAGATACAAAAAAAGAGAAAAACAGTTTTACTGTCAGCAGCTGCTTGTTTTGTTGTATTCGTGTGTTCAATATCTGTGTTAAAATACTTTGGACAGAATAATACTATAAATAATATTGAAACGACAGCTAATTCAACAATTAATCCCCAAAAAAATGACCAAACTATCAAAATCGTATCCGATGAAACCAAATACCCTTATAAAATCATTATTGATAATAAAATATATTCTCAGTATTATTTGGGAGATGAAAAAGCCGATAAAGGCAATAATATTGAGCTAAAGCAATCGGAAATCAGCGAATTGATATGTCAGCTTGATTATTTTAATCTTACTGATGATTTATCGAATTTTAAACCTATGAGTTCAGAAAAAGCGAAGACTAACAAATTTTATAAAGCCAAGGTTTATAAGTATGCCCCGGCAAAAAGTGATAATATAATTATCGTTCAGGTTAAAGACGAGTATTATATGTTTTATCTTGATGGTTTAACTACTGAATTTACCGTAGAGGAATTATTAAATGAATATACAGCAAACGGAGTTAACGAAGTTGTAGCTATCGAAATATGGCAGGATGAATTATATAACTATACAATAGATCTGCCCGAGGCTGAAGATATTACAGAACAAGGTGTTCGCCCATTATTAGTTGGCACAATCAAAGATAAAAAGCAATTGCAATCGATTTTAGAAATTATTGCGAATAATAATGGTGTTATTGATAACAATTCAAGCGATTGCGATAAAGGGTCACAAGACCAAAATTCTCTTATGTCAGAAAGAGGAGAGTATGAACTGCATCTTGTTTTTGCAAACACTCAGGAACTAAATCTTAATGGAGTTTCTTTAAACATAACAATAAAAAATAACTACTTTTATTTTGATGTTTGTAATAAAGAAAATTCGTTGTTATTCGGGTTGGAATCTGCAGATTATAATAAATTATTAGATATTATAAGATCAGCAATATAATTAACTGTGTCAAATTTAATAACTTAACAAACCCGCCACAATCAGTTTTAATGATTGTGGCGGGTGTTTTCTTTATTGGAGAACAAAATCGGTTATTTCATCCTTTTAAGTCTGCCGTGCTTAGTTCCGGATTTATAAACATTGTACTGATTTCTGCATCTCTCTGAGCAGAATTCCGTTCTTTTGCTTTTGCTGTAATATGGTATTCCGCAATGCTTGCAAATCCTAAGAAGACTGCCCTCTGCTGTCGGCAGAACACTTCGTGTAACACAAAACGGCGAAACCAATCGCCTTGGTATTAAAACAACTTATACATACTATTCTACTGGGGAAAATTCAGCCTTTCCGCTTCGCCTACGGCTCCGCTTCAAGGCTGAATTTTCTATTATACCATTTAGGAACTTTATTTTTTAATAAAAATGGTTCATATCTCTTTACAACGCAGCAAATTGAAAAAGTGTGTGAAAATATTATACTTGATATATATATAATAATGTGGTAATATATTTAAGTTAAAATTAATGAATTTCACATATAGGAGTTGAGAAAATGAGCGGTCATAACAAATGGAGCACCATTAAGAGAAAAAAGGGTGCAAATGACGCAGCAAGAGCAAAGGTTTTCACAAAAATAGGCAGAGAACTTGCCGTAGCAGTTAAAAACGGCGGTCCTGACCCTAACAACAACGCTAAGCTTCGTGATGTTATTGCAAAGGCGAAGCAAAACAACGTTCCTAACGATAACATTGACAGAATGTTAAAAAAAGCCGCAGGCGAAAGCGACAGCACCAACTTTGAAGAAATCGTTTACGAGGGATACGGTCCAAGCGGTATCGCAGTTGTAGTTGAAGCACTTACTGATAACAGAAACAGGACTGCATCTGAAGTAAGGCATTACTTTGACAAGGCAGGCGGAAATATGGGCACACCGGGTTCTGTTACATTTATGTTTGACAGGCAGGGCGTCATCGTTATTGAAAAAGAA
>DAVZKM010000037.1:0-12214 GCA_052272245.1 Eubacterium sp. | reverse complement strand
GAGTGTAGGCTGATTGGCAAATTGCACTGTTTTTTTATCAACAACATTTACCTTCCGCTTTTTAGAGACATAACTGCCAACTTCTTCGCATAAGTGACCATAAAGTTGTTCAAGAGACAAAGTGCCATTAGACAAATAACTGCTGATTCTGTTCATCTTTTCACTTGCAAAAGCAGGAACAGAACTTATAAACTTAATAATTTCTGTTCTCAGTTCATTTTCTGTTTGAACAGTATCACTATGTGAATTATTGATTGGCAAATATATTAAACTTACAGAAAGTGTATTTGAGTCAACAAATATCTTATCAAAGGTTAAAGCTAAATTAGATAACTCTAAAAAGCCATTACTCTTAATATCATTAACGCTTGAAATCAAATTTGCTATCACCGTTATAAAACTGTCTGTATCAAGTGCTTGTGCGATATTCTTGAGAGACTTCTTTTCTGAAGTAAAATAAATCAATTTGATTTTACCGTTATATCTAACTTTGGCACACTGTATTAAATTGCTTCCTTGCCCTTTTAACACCTTAAAATCGGTAAGTGCAAATGTACTGTCATCATTTATGATATATTGAATGTTTGGACTGCCTGTTAATTCATTTACCAAACCTATGCTTTCAAATTCGTTCATTGTAACTTGCCTCTTCAAATTAAAATCATAAATATAGACTTTAATATTAAAATCCATATTTATAACTTTAATCCCGTGAATAGCGTAGCAATAGCTACGCTATTCACTTTTTAATTTAATTAGTCTTTTGAACCTCTTGCTTTTTTCTTTATTTCCTCTGTTATTGCTTCATCTTTTCTGCGTTTTCTGATTGCGATAAAAAATGCTAAACCGCCGCCGACAGCTATAATTGCTGCAATGCTACAACCGAAAACGATCTTATTTGCAAACCAGCGAACAAAGAAATTTGTTGATACCGTAATTGCTCTGTTAAAATCAATTGAATCAACATCGAAATCCTTTGAGTCTGTATCCGTAACATTACCTGCAAGGTCTTTAATAACAATTCTTACAGGTTCAGAACTTGTTGACGAGCCGATGGTAAACGAACCTGTATAATTTGTTAAATCAGACAAAATATCTGTTACATCGGTGCTACCCTTATCGGTTGATCTTATATGATCAACTCTAGTACCGTTGCCGTCATAATAATAGACATCAATTGAATCGATACCGATTGCATCAAATACTTCATAAGAAACCTTTTGCTCATCGGCGTTTACAATCTTCTTGTCAAGACCCGAAACGCTCTTAATAGTCGGAGCAGTATGGTCAAGTCTGAATAAAACAGAGCTTTCATCATAGCTGATATTTTCAGATTTATTACCTACGGTATCCTCGGAGCCCACATAAACTTTGTAAATTCCGTCAATCGGATTGCCGTTATCATCGGTAAATACATTCTTGCTGATAGTGTATTCATACTGATACCAACCGCTTGAACCAATCTTTGCAAGTTCATTGACTACAGGACTGATTGTAAGATCGCCGTCGCCGTATTCAACAGGTGAACCGTCACGAGTTACTACTACATCTAAGTTACCCTCAACAAGTCTATCAGGATTATATTCTGTAATAACGATATCGTTATCAATCGACTGAACATACTTATCGTTCAAATCATTTGACAAGTATGCACCGAGAGAATATACGGAACCGAATCTGTTTACGGTAAATGTAACCTCATCGGATGAAGTGTTCTCAGCCTTATCGGTAATTTGGACACTCAAAGTATAAATACCGTCATTCTCCTGAATTTTCTTAAAGGTATCCTCGGTTGCTGCAAACGAACCACCCTTATCATTAGTTGAAACATTGATGTAGTCACTTGTTACATCCTTATTGACTTCATCCTTGCGTGTTCTGAGCAAGGTAACCTTAACATCCTTAAAGTTAATATCAGAGAAATCAATCTTAGGAAGCACGGAATCCTTATACGAATTACCGTTTTCAACGCCGCTGATAACAGGCTTGTCTATAGTTGTGTCTACAACGAAGTCTTTAGGTGCAACTGAAGAACCGTAATTTGCTTCATTAGACTTATTTCCTGCCATATCATCCATTGAAATATCAAAGGTATAATCGGCGTCTGTATCATATTTGATTGTAGCAACATGAGTGTCGCCGCTGTTTGACCAAGAAGCATCCGGGAACTTAACAGCATTACCGTCAAGGCTGGCTGTTCCCGTAATTGTTACTCTATTCACATCAAAATTATGCTCTGTTACGGTAATTGTTGCAGTACGATAAGCATTAAAATACTTTTCGTTTCTTGCATCATTATTATCATACGAAACACTGATTACAGGGATAGCTTTGTCTACAACAAATTTAGTAGGAGCTACACTGTTACCGTAATCAACAGTCTGATTCTTGTTTCCTGCTCTGTCGGTATATTTCATATCAAATGAATATATACCGTCGTCACTGTAGGTTACGGTGTAAACGTAAGTATCATCGTCTCTATTACCGCTGCCCTGAGTGAATTTCGGTGCAGAATGAGAAGGAGCTGCTCCCTCTGCATTTCTTATTGTCCACTCAATATTTTCGGTATTAAAGTTTCTTTCCTTAACAGTAACGGTTGCAGTTCTGTTTGCATTAAAGAAAGCACCGTTTCCTGATTTTGTATCTGCGTTATTGTTGTCGTACGAAACGGAAATCGCTGTTGGTGTTTGATCTATACCAAAAGCAATATAGTCATAGCTTGAATTTCCTGCTCTGTCGACAAGTTCAACCAAAAGAACCATGTCATTATAGTTGCCGTCAACAGTAACAGTTGACTTAATTGCCGTAACAAGATTTGATTCTGTTGCAGTAGCCTCAGATACAACATTCCATTTTTCACTTGAATTTGCGGTATCATTACCTGTTGCAATGTCTCCGGAATTTAATCCGTTAATACTTTTTGTATTATCAACAGTCAATGTATGAGATGTTGTTTTTTCGCCCTCAATTAATGAATATTTAACCTCTCTGATTCCCGAATATTCATCCTTGACATCAACTACAAATGCTTGCGTAGAATCATATAAAGGCACTTGAGCAGAAACATTGTAATCCATCTTTTTGTCTTTTTGATTTGCTTTTCCGCCATAAGTCCATGAACTCAATGTATTATTCTGTGTTCCCTGTGCTTTTGGTACAGTAAAGTTAATTGATGAATCCTTATGCTTTTCAGGAGTTTCAAGAATTGCACTGTTAGGATGAACAAAGCCTTTATAATCTCCGCTTGAAAGAACTACCGAGCTGTCATATCTGTCGTGTGCAGGCAAAGTACTGTTAAAAGGCGAATTGTCTACATTATCCGTTGCATAAGCATAAATCTGGCCTTTGAAATCCTTGTCAATTTCAAATGAAATCTGATTATTTGAATCAACAGGTTTTTCGCCCGAATATTCAATATTTCCGTTTATATCAACAGCTTTATAAGTAATAGACTTAACACCCGAAGCTATTTGTTTGTCCGATTTAATATCGCTTGCAGAGATAGTTACGGTAACCTTATTTTTGAAATAAAAGCCGTAATCGGTCGACTCAACAGAGTCATAAATACCTTCGGAGTTCTTATCCACATCAATATTTTTTGTCAAATCAAAACTGAAGCCGTCAATTGTAGCACTTGTGGTGTCTTTATAAACAGTAATTGATTTTTTTCTTACCTTACCTGCATTATCGGTTACAGTAACAGAAACATTATAGGAGCCGTTATCGTTTGCTTCAATAGATTCGTTTGCTGTATTAACTAAAAATTTGTGTGGATCAATATCTTGTGTAGTTCTGTCATTCGTATCGGCGAAAACCATCTTACCGTCAGCGCTCTGAACAAGATTTCCGTCAACATTCATATTTTTGCAAGGTTTATCGTTAATTGTAATAACTACATTGTTTAAGCCAGAATCAACATCTTGTGCAGTAAATGAAAACTTAATATCACCACTGTATATAGTTTTGTCGCCGACATTTTCACTTATGACATCAGCTGTTGCAGCTTTTGAATCAATTTCAAAATCTACCGGAGCTGTATTTTCAAGCATAATATAACCAGCATCTGTTCCAATATTTGAATTGATAGTTGTTGCCATTATTCGATTATCTGCTTTGTCAGTAAGTCGACCGGAAGAACGATCGACATTATCAATCACCTCAGCCTTGAGCACGCCTACAAATTTAGGGTCAATACTAAATTTAGCAGTTCCTGCCAAAACATCAACCGATTCGGAAGTTACTTCATCTTTACTACTTATACTTCTGTTTTCATTATAATTATATTTGAATAACTGAATACTCTTTATTCCCGAACTTGCTGTTGATTCATCAGACGCTGTAACAATAACCTCTATACTCTCATTAAAGAATAGGCCAAAAGTTAATTTGTTTATGAACTTTGCAAGTTTTCCGTCATTAACAGGCTTAAATTCAAATTTAACATCATGCGGATTTGTTTTATCAATCGCATAATTACCGATATCAATTAATTTTGTAATTTCTTTAGTTTCTTTGTTTCTAAAAGCAACTTTATACTCTTTATATATACCTTCGTTTTCTTCAGTTAAAGAAGATGTCCAAAATCCATCTTTTTGTCCAAGACTATTATCCTTACTGATTTCCCAGCCTTCGGCAGGAGTTACAACAAATTTATCCGAATCTTTTTCGTAACTGTACCAAGCAGTACCGCCATTATCGGTATAGTTTGGAGTAGACACATTATATTGCGGAACTTCTGCATACTTAATTTCCATGGTATAACTGCTACTGGTACTCAAATACTTATCATCTTGTGCTCTTGTCGCTGTCACAACAACTTTACCAACTTTTGTATATGTTACTTTACCGGTTCTTTTATCAACAGAAAATCCATTTTTTTTGGCGTCATCATCAATTGAATAAGTAATTTTACCACTTGATTCAGATGCTAATGACACAGGATCTATTGCATATGTAAATGTGTTTTCCTCTCTATATGTTAAGCTATTTGGAATATCTTTTACAAAAGCCATTGTTTGCGATATTCTGTTTATTCCGACATCGATATTGTCAAAAACAATTGTTTCATAATTTCCGCTTTTATGAGTTAATACAACTTTATATTTGTTTTTTCCGCTATTATCATTTGATGTGCGAACTTTATATGATTCCTGACTTGGTTTATCATTTTTATAATATACAATATCAAAATCATTGATTGTAAAGCCTTCAGGGAATGACAATGTAACGGCATCATGCTCTTTTAAATCAAATTTACCCTGATATCCTGTTGCTGTTACACCTTCAATATTTGCTTTACCGATAGTAAACGTAAGAGCCGGAAATGTAACATAATCATTGTGATATGCTCTTTTTACTTTTACATAAAATGTGTAATCTCCGGCATTTGTATATTCCGGTACATTTTCAGAATAATCGATACCGTCGGTACTGTACAACACCTCATCGCCGTCAACAGTTCCGGTTACGTCATCAGGCAGAACAACAGGATGCGACTCCCCGTCATATATAACATTTGAATTTACGGTAACCTCAATGCCGTCAATAGTGGCATTATTCATAACAGCGGTTACTGTAGTAATATAATCATCATAATATTGACGAGATATCTTAACGGTAACATCGAATGATTTTGGCACAGAGATTGTAGGAACATCGTTTTTGTAAGTTTGACCACCATCTGTGCTATATTGGACATTATCTCTATTATCAGTTCCACTTACTATAACTGCCGGTTTAACTGCTTGTTCAGCTGTATCTTTTCTATCATATGTACCATTAAAAGGTGTTACGGTAATGCCTTTTATTTTTCCGTTGGAAACTTTTGCGGTATACTCTGATGAAACAAACGCTTGATATCCGTCTCGCTCAATTTTTACAACGACTTTTTTCTCATCACCCGGATATTTAACCTTTGGCATTGTTGAAGAAAATTCACCGCCGTCTACGCTGTAAGAAACAACATCGCCTTTCTTTTTTCCCTCAACAATAACAGCTCCATGTTCGTCGCCGTCATATTTATCATCATAACCGGAAATCGTTACATCATCTATTGTAGGCAACGGTGTTTCAGGCTCTGCCGAAGGAATAACCGATGTTGAAAGACATTTAACTGCCATCCATTTTGTTTGAGAATCAAACCAACTTTTAAGCAGTAATATTTTATGAGTTTCATATTTTACTTCAGGAGTGAGCGTACTGACAGTAAATTCATTTCCGTCAACATAAAAACCTGAAGCTGCTTCATCTCCGCCGGTATACTCAACAGCGTAATAATCGCCTTCTTCTGTAACCGGTTCACTGCTTGTTACACCATAAAGATAAAGATTTTTGTTATTGACATTAGCTACAACAAAGTCATCGTTTGCGGCAAATGCAGAAAACACTGCCATAGGAATTGTTGTCATAACCATAAGCATTGCCAATACTATAGAAAGAATCTTTTTTGGTGTATTTTTCTTAATAACCATAAATAATCTCCTCCTAAATTATGATTAAATAGTTTCATTTGTATGAATTAAAACGATATTTTGAATAATATTAAAATCGTTTGAATTGTTTGACATATTGAGCTGTGAATCATCATTATTCAACACAGTCGTTTCGACACTAAGAACAGTTGTAGAATTATCTTTTAACCGTTCAGTAGCATTTTCATCAAGTAATTCTGTTTGATTGTTGTCTAAAAGTTTTTCGGTACTCTTTGTGAGGTCAGCGTTTTCTTTAACCGTTGAAAAATCTTTCTTAACCGTTTCTTTCTTTTCGATTTTATCGGTTAATGTGCCACGCTCTTTTGCCGCAGGCGACGGTCTGTGCGACTTATCGCCTGTTTTAACGTTCTTATCCCTCATTTGAGCGATAGATTTTTTAGCGGTTCTGCCGCTCAATTCTCCGATTATTTGAGGAATGTTAAACCTGACAAACGAATATATCGCAACAAGCAAAGAAAGACCGGCAATAATAAAGAAAATAATTGATACAATATTTATAGTCATTATTACTGCCCCCTTCCCGCTGCATTAGCAGCGTTATCATAAACACGCTCCAACGCCCTTACATACTTGCCGTTTGTAGGATTCAAATTAGTAATAATACTGTTTTGCAGTTGCTTATTGACCTCTGCCGAAACGGTTATACTGCTTGCATTATCATAAATCGTGCTATATACATTTTGCACATCTTCAATATCAATACCCGTGCTGGCAAAGTACTGTGCATTGGTATTAAGCAAGTTAGCAAATTGATTATAAAGAGTGAGCTTTACAAAAGATTCGTTTCTGTCAAAATCAAAGCCTTTTGACAAATTATCTCCGTCAACACAATATGCAATGCTTTCAATCAGCTTTTCGTAGTCATCCTTTGTGGATTCATTACCTGTTTTTTCAGCATTCGCATAGTCATTATAAAACTGACAAACATTGTTAAAGCTGTTTGCTATGTTGTAATAATTTGATGTTTCGCCTATTTCAAGAACATATTTGAAATAGGTTTGAGCGCTTAATGCCGACGACAACTCGCTGTTATCCTTTGACAAATTAAATATTGCATAACCTGTATCAAAGGCTAATTTGTCAAAGCCCGGTTTCTGCTTAAGCTGTTCCAAATTATCGCTGAAATACTTTGTGTATCTGTTTATGTCATATGTACCTGATTTGGTATTATTATCCTTATCGGTTTCGTTAAACGAATAGGTAAGCAATTTTCCGGCATCGGTAGATTTTTCAATATATTTTTCGTAAGCCTCAATTCGTGTACCGTCGATTTCAATAGCCTTAAAGCACGCTTCCGCTATTGAATTTTCATCAACCGCCAAATCAATATAACCGCTGTCCGTAACATATTTATCATAAGTATTGGTATCATTATTATGCTTAACAACCATACCAAGAACACCGGCAAACGCCATAATAACCGCAAGTGCAAGAGAAATAACAAATGTCATCAGCTTTCTCTTTTGCTGTTTTTTATACTCAATACCGAGAAGTTCAACATGCTCAAGGTCATACATAAGCTCGTTACAGTTTTGATAACGATCCTCCGGCGCCATTTGAACACATTTGTCAATGATTATTTCAAGGCCGTCCATAAGTGACGGATTCCATTGCTTAATAGGAACATAATCATTTTTTCTTGGGTCAACGCCTGTTACAAGGTGGTGCATTGTCATACCCAATGCGTAAATATCCGACCTTGCGTCTGTTTGACGGGAGCCGAACTGCTCGGGCGGCGCATAACCTTTTGTACCGAGAACGGTTGTATCGGCGAGATTTTGTTCTTTATATTCTCTTGAAATACCGAAATCTATAATTTTAAGGTTTCCTTCGGGCTTAAGCATAATATTCGCAGGCTTCATATCCCTATAAATGATAGGAGGCTTTTGCGAATGTAAATAGCCTAAAGTGTCGCAAATTTGCTTTGCCCAATCAATAACCACATCCTGTGGTTGTGCACCGTATTCATCAAGGATTTTATCAAGCGACTCTCCCTCAACATAGTCCATTACTATGTAGATTTGAGGATCGTCCTCTTTATCAATAATATCAACAATTCTCGGGATAGCCGGATGGTCAAGCCTTTTCATAAGCTCTGTATCGTCCGGAACTTTATTCAATACAACCTCGTTATTTTTGCCGATACCTTTTCTTTGAATTACTTTAACAGCCCACTGCTTATTTAGTCGCAAATCCATAGCAAGATAAACAACTGACATACCGCCCTTGCCTATCTGCTTAAGGATTTCATACTTACCGTCAATGACTGTTCCTCTTTCTATAGCCAAAACCGCACCACCTTACTCATAGCATTTCAAAAGAGCAACCGTGATGTTGTCTTTTTCGTTTCTGCTTTTCACCAAATCAATCAAATATCTGCTGTTCTGCTCCATCGTCTTTGTGTTTGTCAAATTGGTAGGATTGAAGCTTTCATATATTTCTTCATTAGTTAATACGTGCCTGAAACCGTCGGAACAAAACATATAGACCGAATTCTTTTTTATTTTACCTATAATAATATCGGGTTCGACATTTCTTGACGCACCTACGCATTGAAGAAGCATATTTCTTTTCGGATGCGTTTTTGCTTCCTCGGCAGTCATTCTGCCTGCTTTGATTTCTCTATGGATAAATGTTTGGTCCTCGGTCAACTGCTCAACGCTATCTGCAATAGAGTAGGCTCTTGAATCCCCAACATGAATAATCAAATATTTTGAGTCGATAACAAGCATAGCCGTTAAGGTCGTACCTAATGATACGCCTAATTTGTTTCCGTACTGACCGATTATGTAGTTTTGCTCTTTGGCAAGTTTTTCTAAGTCAGAGGAGAGCTGCTTCCAAGACAGTTTATTTATCTGCTTCGGTAATTCATTTTCAAACCAATTTGAAAACGCCTTAATTACAGTAGCACTTGCAAGTTCGCCTTTATCAAGACCGCCCATTCCGTCGCAAAGAACAACCATTGCGACCTGACCGTACTTTTTTGTCTCGGCAATTTTCACGCATACGCTGTCCTGATTTGATTTTTTACTTATACCCACATCGGTAATTGCTGTGCCGATAAAATTCATAAAAATTCTCCTAATTTATACCCTTTGGATTTTCACCGAATTCATTTTCTCCGGCTTGACTGTCAGTACAAAACCAGACAAGTAAAATTATTTGACCTGCCAAAGGAATCAATGCAAAGAATATATAATACCAATCCTTGCCTAAATCGTGCAATCTTCTCACCATCAAAGCAAGCGTAGGCACTAAAACCGCTATCGTATACAAACCGCCTATAACCGGTCCGATATAAGGTATCATACTTACAAGGGAAACTAAAACATTTGCTAATACAACATACCAATATTCGCTTCGCCTTGCCCTACCGGAAAAATTAGTATAATTCTTCCAAAACTTTATATAGCAATCCTTAAATGAAGGCTTTTCAACCATATTTGCACGAGCACTTTGATTATTGCTTTGTTGATAATCTTGCTTATAATACGGATTCTCATAAGCCTGAACAGGCGGCTGCTGAACAGGATACTGTGAATACATATTTTGATACGGATTGTCGTCATTTAAGACTGTAGTTTCTTCGTCAAGGCTGTTATCATTTAGCACAGAAGTTTCCTCTCTATTATCAAAATCTATCGGTGCTTTTATCGTATCTGCTTGCTCGGCATTACCACCACAAATAAAGCAAAATGCCGCATCATCGTTAAGCTTTGCCCCGCAGGTTTTACAAATTTTCATCGTTTTTCTCCACATATTTTTAATGTTTTTCTATTAATCAATTAAATAAACCAACCGTATTTTTCTTTGAGGGAATTAAGGTCATTCCTCAATTCGGCGCAAGAACTGTATCTGTCATTTGGATTTAATTCAGTACATTTTTTAACAACTGTTAAAAGTTCTGATTCCAAAGGATTCCTTGATTCATCGGCGATTTGATAATTCTTACCCTGTGGTTTTACGCCAAAACAGATGCAATACATGGTCATACCCAAGGAATATATATCGCTTCTTGGGTCGGTTTGGGCGGTGCCGTATTGCTCAGGCGGAGCAAATCCCGATGTTCCCAAGCAGACAGTATCTGCTGCTTTTCCGGGTTTATATGTACGCATTATACCGAAGTCAATTATCGAAATATTTCCTTCTGGTTTAAGAATAATGTTTGCCGGTTTCATGTCTCTGTAAATAACAGGTGGATTTTGAGAATGAAGATATCCTAAAACATCGCAAAGTTGCTTTGCCAATTCTATAACCATTTCCGCAGACTGAGGGCCATATTCTTTAACTATATTTTCAAGTGTTTCCCCCTCAACATAATCCATTACAATAGCTAAATATTCGGATGTATTAATAATATCAGCTACTTTAGGTATATAAGGATGATTAAATGATTTCATCATTTGAGCTTCTTGAATTATAGAGTCACGAACTTGATTAACTTTATTTTTAGTTTCAGTTTTAACAATCTTAACTGACCAAACTTTGTTAATTCTCGTATCTCTCGCTAAATAAACAGTTGATAAGCCACCGCTTCCTATTTCTTTTAACAACTCATATCTGTCATTAAGCACAGTACCAACTTTAATACTATCAGGATTTTCATACTTTATTTCATTTTTATTTTGCAGTATTTCCTGTACAAGTGGGAACACAATATCTTTCAAAAATTCATTTTTTAATGAAATCGGATTGTTTCCAAATGGATTCAAGGCAAATGATTTATTCATAGATATTACAATCGGCAAATAGTCCTGTGGATATAACCTTGTAATATTCACTGTTGGACCCTTATTGGCTTGTTTGGAAGATGTAAACATCGGCACAACTTCTTCATCACCAACTTGCAAAGTGATAATTTTCATTCTGACATCTTTGCTGGTGGTTATGATATCGCCTTTTTTTAGCTGCAGAGGATCAATATTTCCGAACATTTCGTTAAAATCATAATCCATCGGAAAGTAAATGGGGACCTCTGCCATAGTTAATGCGATTATTTTTAAAGCGTCTGCATCATCATTATCAACGTAAAATTTTGCTATTGCTTCTTCCAAAATGCCAAGCGACTCATTTTCGTTATACTCATGTGCCTCTTCATCTGTTAATTTATAAAAAACATATTCTTTTACTTTTGCAAAGTTGATGACATCACCGGGATAAAGCTCATATTTTGTGTTCTGTTTAAGTTTTTTTCCATTCAGCCATGTACCGTTCATCGAATTTTTGTCCATAATGAACCAACAAGAATCCTCGTAATAAAATGAAGCATGAAGCTGTGATAAATAATTATTGTCAATTTGAAGTTCGCAATTAGAGTTTCTTCCGACAACAATATACTCGCTTTGCATTTCAAATTTTTGATTTATTTCGTTATCATAGAGTTTCAAGGTATTATCAAATAATACCCGTGTAATATCAGCTGGTAAACGAACATATTCAATATCTGAATCATAAGCACTTTCATTCATTGCCAAACTTTCTTCTTCATTTTCACTTAAAATAGGAAACAGACTTACACAAATATGATTTCCACATTCTTTACACGTGTAATAGTCATATGATCCGGTTTGACCTGTCTTCTCGATTTCTCCCTGACATTTGGAGCATTTGCTTGGTGGTTCTAAATCATAAAATTCATCATAGTAATCCCAAAGAAAATCAATTTTTCCGCATTTCTTACATGTTACTGCTTCAGAATATTATGGCAGTAAACGTGATTGGAC
>DAVZKM010000036.1:0-12493 GCA_052272245.1 Eubacterium sp. | reverse complement strand
CATAAGGTGAGTTTACGCCGCCGTAGCACTCAAAGCCTGCGTCGCAAAGTCCGTCATAAATAACTCTTGCATTCTTTTGGTAATAAGCAAGTGTTTCTTTAATTTCTTTCTGTCCCTCTTCTGTATAAATAGCCTCTGCGGCTCTTTGGGTGATATATGATACACCGTTGAACTTGGTTGCCTGACGTCTTGCCCAAAGCGGATTAAGGCTTGTGCCGTTAAATACAAGCTCCTTAGGAACTACCGTATAGCCGCAGCGCATACCTGTAAAGCCTGCTGTCTTAGAGAATGAGCGAAGCTCAATAGCGCAGGTCTTTGCACCCTCGATTTCATAAATTGACTTTGGAATATCGTCCTCAACAACAAATGCTTCATAAGCAGAGTCAAAAAGGATAAGGGAATGATGCTCGTTTGCATAATCAACCCACTTCTTAAGCTGCTCCTTAGTAGCAACCATACCTGTAGGGTTATTAGGAAAGCAAAGATAAATTACATCAGGCACTTCCTTAGGAAGGTCAGGTGTAAAATTATTTTCAGCGGTGCAAGGCATATAGATAATGTTTGACCAAAGTCCGCTTTCGTCTTTATCTCCGCTTCTGCCTGCCATAACGTTTGTATCAACATATACGGGATAAACAGGGTCGCAGATAGCAACCTTATTGTCAACAGCAAAGATATCTCCGATATTGCCGCAGTCGCTTTTAGCGCCGTCTGAAAGAAAAATCTCATCCTTGGCAATATCAATCCCTCTGTCTGTGTAATCATGCTTTTGAATAGCATCAAGAATAAAATCATAACCGTACTCAGGCGGATAACCCCTGAATGTAGCCTCGTCTGCCATTTCGTCGACAGCCTTGTGCATAGCCTTAATAACAGCAGGAGCAAGCGGCTTTGTTACATCACCGATTGAAAGGCGAATAACGTCTGCCTCAGGGTGGGCAGCTTGATACTCCCTCTGCTTCTTGGCAACGGTTGAGAAAAGATAGCTTGACTCAATCTTCAAAAAGTTCTCGTTAATCTTCATATTATTTTAAACCTCCATTTAATACAAATATTTAATCAAATTTATTCAAATCGACTTCGCCCGTAAATACTTCTTTTGCAGGCCCGGTCATAAATACACTGTCATTTACATTGCCGCTCCAGCTTATATCAAGGTCGCCGCCCAAAAGATGTACGGTAACGTCATTATCGCAAAGCCCTAAAGTAATTGCGGCTACGGCAGTGGCGCAGGAGCCTGTTCCGCAAGCAAGCGTTTCGCCCGAGCCACGCTCATAAACTCGCATTTCTATATTATTCCTGTCGATTATTTTTGCAAATTCGGCATTAACCCTGTCAGGAAAAACATCAGTATTTCCCTCGCAGCATTTGCCGTATTTTTCAAGGTCAAAATCCTTTGGATGCTCGTCAATAAACATAACGGCATGGGGATTGCCCATAGAAACGCATGTCATTTTAAACTCCCTGTCAAGAATTTTAATCGGCTCGTCAATCGCCTCATCACATCTCACATTAACAGGAATGTCGCTTGCTTTAAGCGACGGCTTACCCATATCAACTTTTGCACTTTTAACCTCGCCGTTTTCAACATTAACGTCAATATATTTAACTTTGCCCATTGATTCAATAGTAAACGTGGTTTTATCTGTAAGCTTATGGTCATAGCAATATTTTGCAACGCATCTTATTCCGTTGCCGCACATTGCACCTCTTGAGCCGTCCGCATTATACATAACCATTTCAAAATCAGCTTTTGCGCCTTTTTTAATAAGAATTATTCCGTCGCCGCCGATACCGAAATGACGGTCAGATAAAATAATTGCTGCCTTTTCCTCGTTTTCGACAAATTCTTTAGTGCAATCAATGTATATATAATCATTGCCGCAACCGTGCATCTTAGTAAATTTCATAAAATCAGTCCGTTTCAAAATTAATCGCAATAAAATCTGCAATAAAATATGTACTACATAAAATCATTAATTATTTCTTGAGCAAGCACTGCAATTTTCTTGCCCATTTTCATACTTTCACGCTGGAGATATTTATGTGCCTGAAGTTCGGAAAATCCGTTGGTTTCTTTGAGAATAAGCTTAGCCTTTGATATGACATCCTCGTCACTGACGCTTCGTTTGGTGAAGCTTGAAACGCTGTTTACAAGTACGCCGACCGTATTTAAAAACTCCTGCCTGTCAACCGGCAGAGGAAGATAAATAAGGTTGCTCATAAAGCTGTCTGTATCCCCACGTGTAAACGCAACAATATCAAACCCCGGTGGAAGATGCTCGGCAATATTACCCGCCGTCATATCCCTTAGACCTTCGGTGCAAACTATAACGCCTTCACTCATATCCTGGGCGATACTCAACACGCTTGCTCCCGTTGCACAAACATACGGCACGCAGTAACCCTCACCCTCAAGAAGAGAGCGCAATTTAAGCGCAGTATCCTTTGACGGATATGCAACCAAAATCTCACGCATACTCTCCACCTCTGCTAACAAATATCTGACAAAAGCATTATACCATATATAATACTTATTATACAATAGAAAAAACTAACTTTTATTATACAAAATAGAGATATGCACAGACGTTATTTATTGTTAAAATTGGCTGAAGATTATTTTTTGAATTATTATACAATTCTAACATTTTACACAGATTTTAAATTATTTTAATTTTTTTTTGTAACAAAGTAACCAAAAACCGCTTGATTATTTGTTGTAAAGGTGATATGATGTGTTTATATAAAAGTTATAATAGCACCAAAATATTGTTTTTTGACGCTTTTCAATAAAATAAAGGAGATGAAATTTTGGCAAAATTAGACAAAGATTATGAATTCCCTTTGTATATCTTTCACAGCGGAAAAAATTATAAGGCATATGAATTTTTCGGCTGTCATAGAATTAAGGGAGATACATTTGCATTTCGTGTTTGGGCGCCTCATGCTCAAAGCGTGTCAACAGTCGGTGATTTTAACGATTGGAACGAAAACGCTGACGTTATGAAAAAAATCAGCGACGGTATTTTTGAAGCTAAAATTGACAACGTAAAGATTTACGATTGCTATAAATATGCCATTACGACGAAAGACGGCAACGTTATTATGAAAGCCGACCCTTATGCTTTCCACGCAGAAACAAGACCCGGCACGGCATCAAAGGTTTACGAAACAAGCAAATACCGCTGGAATGATTCAACTTGGAAAAAGGCAAATTCGGGAAACATTCTTGAAAAGCCCGTTAATATTTACGAAATTCACTTTGGCAGCTGGAAAAGGCACGAAAACGGCGATTTCTTATCATACAGGCAAATGGCAGAGGAGCTTGTGCCTTACGTAAAGGATATGGGATACACTCATATTGAAATGATGCCGATTATGGAATATCCGTTTGACGGCTCATGGGGATATCAGGTTACGGGATATTTTGCTCCGACTTCACGCTACGGAACGCCTGACGACCTTATGTATTTTGTTGACGCTTGCCACAAATCCGGAATAGGAGTAATACTTGACTGGGTACCGGCTCACTTCCCTAAAGACGCTTACGGTCTTTACGAATTTGACGGAGAATGCACATATGAATACTCCGATATGAGAAAAGGCGAGCACAAGGAATGGGGCACAAGAGTATTTGACTACGGCAAAAACGAGGTTAAATCTTTCCTTATTTCCTCTGCAATGTATTGGGTTGACAATTTCCATTTTGACGGGCTTAGGGTTGACGCAGTTGCATCAATGCTTTATCTCGATTACGGACGGGAGGACGGCGAATGGATTCCAAATAAAAACGGCGGAAGAGAAAATCTTGAAGCGGTTGAATTTTTAAAGGAGCTTAACTGCGCAATGTTCAAAGAGCATCCTGAGGTTATGATGATTGCCGAGGAGTCGACTGCTTGGCCTATGATTACAATGCCGACAAATATCGGCGGCTTAGGCTTTAATTTCAAGTGGAATATGGGCTGGATGAATGATATGCTCAGATATGTTTCACTCGATCCGCTTTTCAGAAAAGGCAACCACAACTGCATTACATTCAGTTTTTATTATGCATTCAGTGAAAACTTCATTTTGCCTATCAGCCACGACGAAGTAGTACACGGAAAATGCAGCCTTATAAACAAAATGCCCGGTGAATATGAAATGAAATTCGACGGATTAAGGCTGTTTCTTGCATATATGTTTGCTCATCCGGGCAAAAAGCTTTTGTTTATGGGAAGTGAATTCGGTCAATTTATTGAATGGAACTATAAGCAAGGGCTTGATTGGCTCCTTCTTGACTATGAAATGCATAGGAAGATGCTTGGATTTTCCAAAACGCTTAATAAACTTTATAAAGAAACGCCTGCACTTTGGCAAATTGATTACAGCTGGGACGGCTTCCAATGGATTTCCAGCGAGGACAATGCGAACAGCGTAATCGCCTTTAGAAGAATCGACAAAAGCGGCAATGAAATTATTGCAATATTTAATTTCACACCTAACAGCTTTGACGAGTACAGAATCGGCGTTGCGAACGAAGGCAGCTACAAAGTTGTACTTGACACCTCGCTTGAGCAATTTGGCGGCTCAACAATTGCAAAACACCCCGCATACAAAACCAAGAAAAAAGCTATGCACGGCTTTGAGCAAAGCATCGGCTTAAAGCTTTCGGGTCTTTCGGGTATTTATCTTGAAAAAGTTGCCAAAAAGCCTTCAAAATCAAAGGCTAAGAAAAGCGGCGCAAAGGCAAAAAAGCTTGAAAATGCAGAACCTGAAAAGGAAGCAAAGCCCATTGCCGAAAGCAAAGATATAAAAGAAGAAAAAAAGAAAATTTCCAAGGCTGAACCTAAGGCGGAAAAACCTAAAAACAAAAAGGATGAGCCTGTTAAAAAAGCAAAAAAGGCCGGCAAAAAATCGGCGCTTTCTAATAAAAAGAACAAATAAAGGAGAAATGAAATGGCACAAAAAACAGAAGTTGTAGCAATGCTCCTTGCAGGAGGGCAGGGCAGCCGTCTCGGTGTACTTACAAAAAATATCGCTAAGCCTGCTGTTCCTTACGGCGGCAATTACAGAATTATTGACTTTCCTTTGTCAAACTGTGTAAACAGCGGTATCTATACTGTAGGCGTTCTTACCCAGTATCAGCCGCTTGAGCTAAACGACTATCTCGGAAACGGACAGCCTTGGGATTTAGACAGGCAAAACGGCGGTATTCACATTTTGTCACCGTATGAGGCTATCGGCGGCGCAGAATGGTACAAGGGCACTGCAAATGCAATTTACCAAAACATTAATTTTATTGAAAAATACAATCCCGAATATGTTGTAATTCTTTCCGGCGACCATATTTATAAGATGAATTACGCAAAGATGGTTGATTTCCATAAAAAGAACAATGCGGACTGCACAATCGCAGTTCTTGAAGTTCCGTGGGAGGAGGCATCACGTTTCGGAATTCTTGCAACAAATGATGACGACAGAATTTATGAATTTGCCGAAAAGCCGAAAGAGCCGAAGAGCAATAAGGCTTCAATGGGCGTTTACGTTTTCAGTTGGGATAAGCTCAAGAAATATCTTATTCAGGATGAAAACACAGAGGGTTCGGCTAACGACTTCGGTAAAAATATTATTCCCACAATGCTTGAGGCAGGCGAAAGACTTTTTGCCTTTCCGTTTGCAGGATATTGGAAGGACGTCGGAACAATCGACTCTCTTTGGGAAGCAAACCTTGATATTATTAATCCTAATGTTGACCTTGATTTGAGCGACACAAGCTGGAGAATTTACTCAAGAAATCCTATGGCGCCGCCGCACTACATAGGTAAGGACGCCGTTGTTGAAAATTCGTCCGTCAGCGAGGGCTGCGAAATTGAAGGTAACGTTGACTACTCTGTTGTTTCTCCGAACTGCGTTGTTGAAAAGGGCGCAGACGTAAGGTACAGTGTTATTATGCCGGGCGCCAAAATCAAAAAAGGCGCAAAGGTTTATTATTCAATAGTTGCCGAGGACGCAGTGATTGAGCCTGACGCTAAGGTCGGCGAAATCCCCGAGCTTCTTGAAAAACCGGAAAATTGGGGCATTGCAGTTATCGGTTCGGGCGCAACAATAAAAACAGGAACTCACATTGCCCCGGGGGTAATGGTTAAAGCAGGAGAGGAGGTATAAGCGATGAACGGAAAATCAGTACTTGGTATGATATTTGCAAACATTCACGAGGAGGCTCTTGATTCGCTTACCGCAATGAGAACTATGGGCTCTGTTCCTTTTTGCTCACGCTTTCGTTTAATCGACTTTCCGCTTTCAAACCTTGTTGAAAGCGGAGTCACCAAAATAGGCGTTGTAACAAATGCAAACTTCCGCTCGCTTATGGACCATATCGGCACAGGCAAGCCTTGGGATTTAAGCAGAAAGAGCGACGGACTTTTCTTGCTCCCTCCGTTTTCGGCAGGAAGCACAAACATTTGGGGGAATCGTATCGACGCCATATTCGGCAATATGAATTTTCTTCATCAATCGCATCAAACTTATGTTTTGATGACCGATTGCAACAACATTGTAAACATTGATTATTCTAAACTTTTTGATACTCACGAAAAGAGCGGCGCAGATATCACAATCGTTGGCGTAAAAAGCAAAATGCCTAAAAATATAGGCTCCGTTCTTTGCTTTGACAAGGTAGATGAAAACGGCAAAATTACTGAAATGAGCCTTGACCGTGATGTTGACGACGAGGTGTTTTACTCGTGTAACATTATGATTATGAAGAAATATCTTCTTGAAACTCTTATTCAGACCGCTCATTCCAAAAATGAAATTTCTTTTCAAAGAAATATTGTTATGGCTAATGTTAAAAACCTTAATATTCACGCTTTTGATGCAACCGACAGCTTTGTAGGCACAATCGATTCAATTCAAAGCTACTATAAAATTTCCATGTCACTTCTTGAGAAGGAAAACAGAGATAAGCTTTTCTCATCCCCTATTTCAACAAAAGAACGTGACGATATGCCTACCCTTTACGGCCCCGAATCCGTAACTAAAAACTCGCTTGTAGCTGACGGCTGTATTATTGACGGTCGGGTTGAAAATTGCATTATTTTCAAAGGCGTCAAGGTTGAAAAAGGCGCAACGGTTAAAAATTCCATTCTTATGCAGGATACTGTTATCGGTGAAAATTCAAAGGTGAACTGCGTAATTACGGATAAGAACGTAAGCATAAGAAGTTCTGCCGAGCTTTCAGGTGCCGAAACATTCCCTGTCTGCCTTGTAAAAAACACAAAGGTTTAATTTTGGAGGAACAAAAATGAAAGTATTATATGTTGCTTCCGAAGCACTTCCGTTTATGGCTTCGGGTGGATTGGGAGATGTTGCAGGCTCACTTCCCGCAGCACTTCGCAAAAGACTTATAGGTTGCCGTGTTGTTATGCCGCTTTATGACGGAATCAAGCAGGAGTTTAAAGACCAGATGAAGTTTATCACTTCTATTTCCGTTCCTGTTTCTTGGCGCCGTCAATATTGCGGAATATTTGAAGCCAAGGCAAACGGCGTTATTTACTATTTCCTTGACAATCAATATTATTTCAAACGTGACGGAATTTACGGTCATTATGATGATGCCGAACGTTTTGCATTCTTTGCAAGGGCAGTGCTTGAAATTATTCCCGCTATCGATTGGAAGCCCGATATCATTCACTGTAACGATTGGCAAAGTGCATTAACTCCGCTTTACTACAGTTGCTACTATGCTAACAAAATGGGATATGAAAATATCAAAACCGTTTTCACTATCCACAATATTCAATATCAGGGCAAATACGGCGACGAGCTTCTTAACGACGTTCTCGGAATTGCGCCGGAGCACAGCAATCTTATTATGTATGACGGCCTTGTAAACTTTATGAAAGCCGGAATTGAATGTGCAAATAAGGTAACAACCGTTTCACCTACATATGCAAAGGAAATTCTTGACCCGTGGTACAGTTACGGTCTTGACCCTATTTTAAATCAGCGCAGTTGGAAACTTTGCGGCATTTTAAACGGTATTGACACAGACAACTACAATCCTGAAACCGATAAGGATATTTGGGCTAACTACAATGCTGACGATTTTTCAAATAAAGCTAAAAATAAGGCTGAACTTCAAAAAATGATGGGTATGAACGTTGACCCTGACGTTCCCGTTGTCGGCATTGTTACAAGGCTTGTGGGTCACAAAGGTGTTGACCTTATGAAAGAAGTGCTTGAAAAGAGTCTTTTTGAGCGCAATATTCAATACGTTGTTCTTGGCAGCGGCGAATGGGAATATGAAAACTATTTCCGCTATCTTCACGATAAATACCCTGACAAGGTTGGTATTACTATCGGCTTTGTGCCTGACCTTGCAAGAAAGATTTATGCAGGAGCAGATTTATTCCTTATGCCAAGCAAGAGTGAGCCTTGCGGACTTTCGCAAATGGTTGCGCTTCGCTACGGCACACTGCCTATCGTTCGTGAAACAGGAGGTCTTAAGGACTCTATCACCGACTGCGGCGACGGACAGGGCAACGGCTTTACGTTCAAAACATACGATGCATACGATATGCTTGGCGCTATTTACAGAGGTATTGACGCATATAACAGCAAGGATTGGAACATTCTTGTTAAACGTGCGCTTGAATGTGATATGAGCTGGGGCAAGAGTGCAAACGAATATATCAAAATGTATCGTTCGCTTCTTAAATAAAAGATAAATATATGGAAAAAGCAGAAGTCATCGACTTCTGCTTTTTGTTTTAATATATCCCTGCGTCATACTTAGTGCGCCACCAAAGAGTGCGCCCTTTTAAAGCACGGCTTAATCGGTTTATCTGAATCTTTTCCTGTAATTACTCGGGGTTACGCCCTTACTGCGCTTGAAAAGACGATTAAAATAACTCAAATCATTAAAACCGCACGAAAGCGCTATTTCGGTTATTGATACATAAGAAAGACTTAATTGCTCAGCGGCGCACTCAATACGGTAATAATTAAGATAATCTATAGGAGTTTTGCCTGTTGCCTGCCTGAATGCCCGGCAAAAATATTGCTTGTTAAGCTGTGCCTCCTCCGCCAAATCATCAAGGGTAAGCGGTTTTGAATAATCGTTTCTGATTTTTGTAAGCACCTTTTTTATCTGCTTGTTTTTGCGATAAACGGCATTTTGCGATGACGGCGCAATTTGTGACTTTTGTTCTAATATGTACCCTATAAGCTGCCACAAAAGACCCGTTGTGGCAAACGTATATGCAACGCTTTCCTTTTCCATATTTTCAAAAAGCAAGTCAACAATTTTGCCTGCTGCACTTTTAGGCTCAAATATCATCTCACTTATCACTCCGCCGTCAATTGCATTGTTATATTTTTCAATGCACTGCGGCGACTGAGCAAGAAAGCTTTCCATATCAAACACAACACATTCATAAATACAATTTTCAGGCGTACCGCCGTGAATGAATTCGCTTGGAATAAATGCACTTTGACCTCCCTCAAGCGTATAATTTACGCCGTTGACAGATAAATGAAATTCGCCCGCAAGCACCAATATAAGCTCACATTCCATATGCCAATGAAACGGCATTTCGTACTGCGGATGATTAGCGTCAACATAATAAAGCTGAATCGGGAAGCCGAACGTACCTCTGCTTTTATTTTCTTGATATCCTGTATATCGCATAGTTTTTCCTCAGATATTATAGTTTTATCAAAAAGTCAATATTGTCCTACTTTTTCACATTATACACCTTGCCCGTACAAAAAATCAACAGTATAATTGAAATTAGATAAATATTAATTTTTTACTATGAAAGGAATTAATTATGGATATTGAAGTAATTAAAGACCAAATTTGCGATGTGTGCCATAAAATGTGGCAGCTCGGTTGGGTTGCGGCTAATGACGGCAACGTAAGCGCAAAGCTTGACGACGGCACAATCCTCGCAACACCTACGGGTATGAGCAAGTCATTTATAACACCTGACAAGCTCATTAGAATTGACTCTAAGGGCAATGTTCTTGAAGCAGCCGAAGGCCTTCGTCCGTCAAGTGAAATCAAAATGCACCTAAGATGCTACGATAAGAGAGATGACGTTATGAGTGTTATCCATGCTCACCCACCCGGAGCAACAGGCTTTGCAGTGGCTCACAAGGCGATGGATATGTATAATATGATTGAGGACGTTGCTGCAATCGGCGCTGTTCCGCTTACACCTTACGGCACTCCGTCCACAACCGAAGTACCCGACGCTATTGAGCCTTACCTTGAAGAGCACGACGTGATGCTTCTTGAAAATCACGGTGCGCTTGCTGTCGGCAGCGACGTTATTACGGCGTTTTACCGTATGGAAAGCCTTGAGCTTTGGGCTAAAATAACTATTAACGCAGTTATCCTCGGCGGAAGCCACGATATTGATGAGAAAAATATTCAAAAGCTTATAGACCTTAGAAGCTATTACAGAATTACAGGACGTCACCCGGGATATAAAATGTATAACCCCGATGATGATATGCTTCACAAAAAGGAGGACTGATTATGCTTAAAGGTATTAATCCTGTCGTTTCCCCCGAACTTCTTAAAGCTCTTTGCGAAATGGGTCACGGCGACGAGCTTGTTATTGCAGACGGCAATTTTCCTTGCGAAAGTATTGGCAAAAATGCAATAGTTATCCGTGCAGACGGCCATTCAACAACAGATATTCTTGACGCCGTTTTATCTCTCATTCCTCTTGATACATACACCGAAAAGCCCGTAGCGCTTATGGAAGTTGTAAAAGGTGACAACACCCCCACCCCTGCAATTTGGGCTGAATATGACAAGCTTTTAAATAAATATGAACCTGAACACCATGATATTGAAATGACGGAGCGCTTTGCATTTTACGAAAGAGCAAAGAAAGCTTATCTCATTATCGCAACAGGCGAAACAGCTATTTATGCTAACGTTTTGCTGAAAAAAGGAGTAGTCAAGGTATGAGCCGAGTATTAGCATTCGACTTTGGTGCGTCAACAGGCAGAGCAATTCTTGCTGAATATAAAAACGCTGAATTAAGCTACAACGAGGTTCACAGATTTGACAATAATCTTGTTGAAAAAGACGGACTCTTGTGTTGGGATTTTGACTATCTGTTAAGCGAAGTTAAAAAAGCAATTGATATGTGCGAAAATGTTGACTCCCTTGCGTTTGACACGTGGGGCGTTGACTATGGTATGCTTGATAAAGACGGAAAACTGATATTTCTCCCCGTTTGCTACCGTGACGACAGAACGAAAAACGAGGTTTTAAAGGTATTTAAAAAAATGCCTGCCCAAAAGCTCTATTCGCTAACGGGCAATCAAATTATGGCTATCAACACTCTTTTCCAGCTTTGCAGTGAAAGAATTAATAATGCAGACACATTTCTTTTTATGCCGGACCTTTTCGCTTACTTTCTTTGCGGTGCAAAAACGGCGGAACAAACAATTGCTTCCACCTCTCAAATGCTCGACCTTGAAAACGTGAAATGGCAAAAAGAGGTATTCAGTTTAACAGGCAAGAGCGAAAGTATTTTGCCGCCTATAGTTAAAAGCGCAACGCAAGCGGGAGAATACAAAAGCATTAAGGTTATCAAGGTTGCCGGCCACGATACGCAGTGCGCAGTATGTGCAATGCCTGCAAATCCCGGCGAAACACCTGCCTTTCTTTCCTGCGGAACATGGTCGCTTATCGGTTGCGAAAATAACGAGCCGATACTGACCGAAAAAAGTATGAATAACGAGCTTTCAAACGAGCTTGGCGCAAACGGCAAAATAAATTATCTTAAAAACATAAGCGGCTTATGGCTTATTCAAGAAATAAGGCGTAATTTCAAAAGCGAGGGCAAGGAATATTCATATAACGATATGGAGCAGCTTGCAAGAGGAGCTAAAGCTTTTGAATTTTTCATTGACCCCGACGACGCAAGTTTTGCCACGCCGGGCAATATGCCTGAAAAAATTTGTGCTTTTTGCGAAAAAACGGATCAAGGCAAGCCCGAAAGCGACGGCGCAATGATTAGATGTATTTACGAAAGCCTTGCTATGAAATATCGCTTTGCAATTGAGCAGATTGAAGAAAATACGGGAAAGAAATTTGACGTGCTTCATCTCCTCGGCGGCGGAACCAAGGACGGCTTTTTGTGCCAAATGACGGCCGACAGTCTTAATATGGACGTTATTGCGGGCCCTACCGAAGCAACCGCACTCGGCAACATCATTTTGCAGCTTATTGCACTCGGTGATATCAAGAACGTTGACGAGGGCAGAGAAATAATCAAATCAAGCGAAAAGCTCACAACATACAAAAGCGAAAATGCAGACGCTTTTGCAAATGACTACAGCAGATTCGTGAAAATACTGAATAAATAATTTTAAAGGAGTAAGATTTATGAAATATCCAAAAATAGGTATTCGCCCTGTAATCGACGGCAGATGGGGCGGAGTTCGTGAAAGCCTTGAGGACCAAACAATGGGTATGGCA
>DAVZKM010000035.1:0-12506 GCA_052272245.1 Eubacterium sp. | reverse complement strand
ACGTTTTTCATCTCATAAAGCGCAACGTAAAGAATGGCAAGCGTAACCTTAGGAAGCCTTGCGGCTTTCCAACTTTTTGAATACTTATTAATTATCTCATCAAGCTCATTTTTTGAACCTTTTACTCCAACAAAAATATCCTTTGCATATTCACTCACTGCTTCAACATTTTCGCTGTAAAGTTCAATTACCTCATCAATATCTTGGCCGCTCGAAAAAAGCCCCTCAAACGTTAAAAGAAACGCTTGCTCTCTCATTTCACTTCTTTTCATCTGTGTATCTCCTAAATATTTTATGCAAAATAAAATGCCGACAAAAATCTATTGTCGGCAGATTTTGCTACTTTTCAGTTTCACAAGGTTCAACAGAGCTTACAGGCTCTTCAAAATCAATACCGGCTACAATAACATTTACTTTGGTTACAAGCTTACCCGTCATATTTTGCACTGATTCCTTAACTGCACTTTGCACCTGAGTAGCAACTGTTTGGAATTTTTTGCCGGGAGCTATGTTGATATAAATGCTGATAGTAAAGCTGTCATTTTCTTGCTTAATTCTTACAGGACTCATAACCTTAAGACTGCCCTGCTTAATTGTATTTACAACATCAACGGGTTTATTGCAAAATGAAGAAACACCGTCAACGTCCTTAGCCGCATTAACTGCGATTGATGAAAGAACCTCATCGGATATAATAAGCTCACCCATAGAGCTTTTTGAAATTATTTCCATAATTAAGCCTCCTTGATTTTGAACTATTATAACACAAACTGAATAAATATACAAGATATTAATATGAAATATTTATTAATTTAGTTTGACTGAATAATAGTGACATCCTCATAGCTGCAACCAAGTTGTGAAACAGTTATTTCCTTAATTTGTAAAACAATTTGGTCTGTTAATTCTTTAGTATCAACAATAACATTAACTTTTGTTGCATCTTCATTAATAACTGCAATACAATTATTAACACCTTTTGCTTTAACAAGCGTTTCTATTTTATTTTCTGTTGATATTATATCCGAAATTGAAGCGATTTTGTCAGCTGCGGCGATATGAGCCTTATCCGTGTCCTTGGTTGAGTCGATAATTTTTTGAAGTTTTTCAAGGCTTTCGTCTCTTGCGGTTTGTCTGTCAACTCGTGCAGAGGAAAAATATGCATTTTCTTTAACAGGCTGTGTTGTAGTAGCATCTACATATGTTGCCTCGCCCAAAACCTTATCTCTGCCGGATGAAATCGAACTTACCTTTGCCGATATATCACTGTTTTCCCAATACCAATTGCCGGCAACGCCTACACCGAGCAAAAGCAAGAAGCAGCAAGCAACAATGCGTGAATTTCTTGTTTTTCGCTTTTTGATTTGTTCTTCCGTAAGTATCTTTTTTTCTTTTTTCTTCTTTTTCGGTTTATCATTTTTAATGTTTTCTTTTTTCAAAATAATCACCCTTTTGATTTTATTTTAGAAACAGAAACTCTGTTTGCCGATATATTAAAAAGAGAAGTAACAGTATTAATTACTGCTTCACGAACCTCCACGTTATCACCACCCGAACAAACAACACTTACACCTTGAACGGTTGGATATTTTTCTTTGATAAGCAAAGCCTTTTCTCCGCTCTGTGAGTCATATAAAACATATTCGTCTTTATTGCTTTGAGAACTTTCATCGTTTTTGTTTTCACTGTCTGTTGCATATACATTTTCACTACTGTACTCATATGTAATCATCACCTCGCAATCACCCACTCCGTCAATAGAGGATACGATATTTGTCAGCTGTTTTTTAGTTTCATTGCTGTATTGCGAATAATCAAACGACTCTTCTTTTTCGGTTGCTTTATTGTCATTTGACTGAAAAAATGAAGAAAACGCAATTAAAACGACTGCAACAAGCCCCATAGCTACTATCGTTTTTGCTCTTTTGCTATCGGATTTAAGCATAAAATTTATTGTATCTTTTATTTTATTCACCAATATAATACACCTGCGCATTTATTCCGAGCTTATCAAATATATATTTTTGAACCTTTGATTTATCATATTCATTTAATATATATATTTCAACAGATTTGATATAAAGCTCATCATCTTTGATTTTAACGTTAACTTTTGCCTTAGAATTTTTGTAATTACCGTCATTAAGTGTTTTTTCAATATTTGCTTTAATAGTTGTGCTGTATGATTTCTCCTCGTTTTCCGTTTGTTGTTCATTGATTATTTTTATATCTTCAAAACTCAAATCAAATCCGTTTGCTTTAAAAGGCGCAATAAGTGATAACATAATAAAAACAGTAATAATAATTTTTCCCACTTTGCCGTTTGAATTCTTAGGAAGAAGTAAAGAGAAAATTATAGAAAAAATAAGTGTGATACAAACCGTATACGTCCAATCGTTTAAATACTTCATACATTCACCGTTTTTGATGCTACTAAAATTCCTAATGATATAATCGTTGTTACCATTGATAAAATTAACAAAACATTTATTATCAGCAATACGCTTGAAAATGCTTCCAAAACTGTGCTTGATTCGCTGTCGAAAAACACTTTAGAGCAAATATTTGCAACAGATATCGAAAGCCGCCAAAGAGTTGTATTAATTATCGCCGGCAAAAATATAGCCGATATTGCAATAATCCCTACTATTCCCACGCTTGTTTTAATCAGACTTGAATAGCTTTGAATTGATAAAAGACCCTCACTTATTGAGCTGCCGATAATCGGAACAACAGAATTAATTGCAAATCTGACCGAACGCAAGCCAAGTGCATCGGCTCTTGATGCGACGGCAGTTTTAAGTGACAAGTACGACACAAAAATTGCAGACAAAGCCGAAATCGCTTTTGTTATCAAATTTCTTAAAGCAGACACGATACTGCCCATATTCAAATCACGCCTGATTGATGAGCAAACTGATATACCCATAAATGAGTTTACAATCGGTAAAAAAACATTGGATGATATAAAATTCAAGGTTTGAGAAAACAAAAGCAGACTGCCGTTTACACTAAACGAAGTCATTGCTGCACCGCTCGTTGCGCAAATTATGCAAAATGCAGGAAAAAAAGCATATGTAAAATCAGAACATAGTTTAATTGCCGAGCATGCAAGTTTCATAGAAGGATAAATCTGCGTCACTAAGAATATTGCAATCACGAGGTTTGAAACCGTTGCATACATATCCGAAACAGAGTCGCTTGACAGGTGCATATCAAATGATTTAACGATTGAAGATAATATTATAAAGCAAATCAATATCAGACAGCATCTTAAAGGACCTTGTGCATTTTTTGAGAAAACAGATGAAATATAATTTATAATTTGTTTAAACGATATACTGCTGATATTTTCATAATCAAAATTGTCTATTCCGAGTTCTTCTAAAAGACTTGCAGTATCGTCATCGAGCAAATTAAATGACGATAAATCATATTCACCAAGTTGCGATTGATAGTCTACACTTTTTTCCTCGGCAAAACACACATTGGGAAAAACAAGTATTAATATAAAAATAAACATTACGAGTATTTTAATTTTTCTTTTCATTTAAGCATTCCTATCATAATATCCATAATTGTTGTAAAAAGCGGTAACGCAGTTACAAGAATAATAATTTTTGCCGACAGTTCAGTTTGGTTTGCAAGCGTATTTTCGCCGTTATCCCTGCACAAATCCGAAAGCAACTGAGCTATCATAGATATTCCGAGAATTTTAAGCATTATTTTTATGTATGGTAATAAAACAGAAATTTCATTACCTATTGACATCAGTCTGTCAACTATTCCTTTTAAATCTTTTGCTGTTAACGTGAAAATAATTATTGTGCATACTATGTTTATAAGAAAAGTAAATTCTTTTGAATAATTTTTCAGCACAATATTTATAATCAGTGCCGCAAATACAATTCCTGCAACCTTAATCATAAGTCAAAAAGTGATTTAACGGTTGAAAACAAATTGCTTATTTGCGGAATAATCATCATTAATACAACTATCACGCCTGCAAGTGTTGTAAGCATTGCTTGCTCTTCCCTGCCGCTTCTTATTAAAACCATATTAAGCACAGCAACTATTATTCCTATTGCTGCAATTTTAAAAATAAAGCTAATATCCATTTATCCTCCTATATCAGCAAGATTGCTAATAAACAGCCTATTCCTAAGCCGAGAGCATATATTATTTTATAATGAGAAGAATAATATTGCTGATAATAATCTTTTAATATTCTAAATGTTTCGCAAAATTCGCTTGCCTCATTTATTTGAGTTTGAGAATCATATTTTCCTATTGAATTTATGTAATCGTATATTTTTTCATTTTCTTCTCTTTTAAGAGGTGAAGATGAAATTATATTATTTAAGTCAATATCCTTGAGTTTTTCACTGTTATTGAGTAAATCAAAAATTTTTTCTGTTTCAGGATTAGTGGTTTTTAATAAAACCATTACTCTTGAGCCTAAAAATACCATCTTATCACAATAATCAATTTTGCTTTTCTCATAATCACATATACTCGCTGAAAGGAGTATAGATATTCCTAATATCATTAGAATTCCTGCCGTTTTCATATTCGTCCTCCGTCAAATCAATAATGTCAAATCCTTCATCAATTCCGTGTAAAAAAACAATATATGAAAATTCATGTGTAGAGATAAGTTGAATAGCTATTTGATTTCTCATCAAATCATTAATTGATTTTAAATGAATAGATAAAATAAACGACGTACCGCTTGAAAAGCCGAATTTTATTGCCTCTACTTCATCCGAGTTTCCTATTTCGTCACAAACTATTAATTCAGGCGAAAGCGTTCTTACCGCCAATTCGATTCCCTTAGCTTTTTTATACGAAGATATAATATCTGTATTAATTCCGATATCAAAGCCGGAAGAAAGTTCTTTTCTTTCATCAATAACGCTTATTTTTTTATATTTTCCTGCATATCCGCTTGATAAAAGCCGAGCCATATCTCTTAATATTGTTGTTTTGCCGCTTGAAGGCGGACCTGCAATAATAACACTTGGCGTTGATTTTGCGAAAAGAATATTTAAAATATTTTTCGAACAATCGACAATATTATGAGATATTCTTATGTTAAGGCTGCTGATATTCTTAACGCTTGAAATTAAGTTATTTTTATAAACAGCTTCACCTGCTATACCTATTCTTGAGCCGAATTTATCTGTAACGTATCCGTCAATCATTGTTTGCATATTTGTATGATACGAATTATTACAATAATTATCGAGAATAAATATAAACTCATCATCGCTGATAAATCTGCAATCATTCAAATAATGATTAATAAGCTTGTCATATTTACTGATAAAAAAAGGCTGATCAAGAATGTAAACAACGATAGGTTTATTAACTCTAAGTCTAATCTCGGTTATTTTTGATAAAACTGATACATCAAATGACAAAAAGCAGTTTTTTAAATCGACCGGAAAATGCTCTAAAACAGAAAAAATATTGTCCATAAAATCACCTTGCTTAATAGTATGATGAATTTTTGTAAAATATAACAAATTTTCAGTTGAAGTAGAAAAACAAATGTGATATTATGAGTATATAATTATTATTTTACGGAGTGCGGTTGCAGTAATGAATAGCAATATAACTATCAATACAAAAACGAATAAATTTATTAACGGCGAAACGGTTAGCTATACTCTTATGGCCACGGTTTCGCTTTTTGTTCTGTTTGCATTAAAACAGATACTAAAAATTTTTATCGGCGTTGCAGTTGCACCGAGTTGTATAATTGCTTTTGTTACAGCAAGTATTATTTCATTTTTGCTTGAAAGAAAATATGTGTTTGGCAAAAAGATGTTAGCTTCAAACGCTAAACAAATAATATTTTTTGTAATCAGAACAGCAGTTAACTTCGGCTTTTATAAACTTTCGGAGTTTGGATTTAAAAATATGCTTGATATGCCAATCACGTTTGTTTGGTTTATAGCCGTTATAACGTCTTTTTTATTTAACTATGTTTATGACAGGACACTCGTTTTTGATTGCGGATATGAAGCAATAAGTGTAAAACAGTCAAGAATTTATAAAACCTTTTATAAAAACAGATATGTATTTTTATCCTCTGCCTTGGCGCTATTATGTATAAGCGTTCTTTATATCATTTATTCAGTATTTCCGTTTGGCGATACAACTGTTATGAGGATGGACCTTTATCATCAATACGGTCCGCTTTTTGCTGAACTTTATGACAGAATAGTTGAACACAAAAGCCTGCTTTATTCTTGGACAACAGGCGGAGGATCAAGCTTTTTAGGCAATTATCTAAACTATCTGTCAAGCCCGCTTTCATTTTTAATTTTCCTTTTTGATAAGGAAGATATTGCGTTTGCCATTACCTTTTTAGTTGGATTAAAATGCGTGTTAAGCGCAACCACATTCAGCTACTACTTAAAGAGCAGCTTTGGCAAAAACAATTATTACGTAAGCGCATTCGGCGTACTCTATGCCTTTAGCGCATATTTCCTTGCATATTATTGGAATATTATGTGGCTTGACGGAATGATTATGCTTCCGCTTATTGTTCTCGGAATTGAAAGAATTTACAATAAAGGAGATATTAAGCTTTATACTCTTTCAATGATTTTGCTTTTCTTTGCAAATTATTATATGGGCTATATGAGTTGTATATTCGCAGTAATATATTTTGTTGCCTATTTCATTATTTCGTACAAAAATGACGGCCGTCTCAATCCTAATGCAAAATTTGAAAAGAAATATTCAACAAAAGCATTGATGAATAACACTTTTATTAACAGAGGAATTAAATTTGCATTTGCCAGCATCATTGCGGCAATGTTTTGCGCTATTACTTTAATACCGGTGTTTATGATATTAAAGAACAGTTCTGCAACATCAGGCACTTTCCCTGATACATTCAAAAGCTATTTTGACCTTCTTGACTTCATAACCTCTCACTTTGCAATTCTCGAAACAACTATAAGAAGCAGCGGTGACAACGTTCTTCCTAATGTATATACCGGCATTTTGACGCTTATATTACTGCCTTTATTCCTGCTTAATAACAAAATCAGTCTTAAAGAAAAAGCGACTTACGTGCTTTTGATGGTTTTCTTTATTTTCAGTTTCAACAATAACTGTGCAAACTATATTTGGCACGCATTCCATTTTCCTAATGATTTGCCATATCGTTTTTCATATATGTATTCCTTTATAGTTGCTGTTATGGGATATAAAACCTTAATCAATTTCAAAGCAATTAATATTAAGGATATCGTGTATTCAGGTCTTGGCATTATTGCATTCGTTATTTTAGCTCAAAAATTTCTTACTAACAAAATGACGAACAATACCATTTATGCTACAATTATTTTAGTTGCACTTTGGTGCGGATATCTTCTTATCAATAAAAATAAGAATATTCAAAAAAGACTGACAGCGTTTGTGCTTATAGTATTTTTAGTCGGTGAAACGGTTATAAGCGCCGTTACCGGAATACCGCTTAATCAAGAAAACGGAAGTTATAAAGAAAATTTTTCCACATATACCGACGCAATCAAATATATCGACTCAAACGATAAAGACTTCTATAGAACCGAGCTTTGCTACTTAAACACACGTATGGACCCCGCTTATTACGGCTATAACGGAATATCTGTATTTTCGTCAATGGCATACGAATCATATTCAGAGCTTCAGCACAGCTTAGGTATGTTCGGCAACAGAATTAACAGTTATACTTACAATAGCCAAACGCCTGTCTACAATATGATGTTTAACATTAAATATTTAATTCAAACCGATGTAAGTTTAGCTCCTTCTTCTAATCTTTTTAAAAAGAAATACACAACCAAAAACAAGCAGGCAAATGTATATGAAAACAAGTATAATCTACCTATCGCTTACTGCGTCAATTCAAATATTGAGGATTGGATAACAGATGAGGGCAATCCGTTTGAAATTCAAAGTGATTTTATAAAGCTTGCAACGGGATATTCAAATGTGTTTAAAAAGGTTGATTATATCAGTACCGACTTTGATTCGGTAACAGGTGATGACGTTACTGACAACGGAACATATTGGCTTAATAAAAGTGACGCTTCATCAACATACGGCACAGAAACAATTACACTGTCACCTACTATCGACGGAAACCTTTATCTTTATGTTAAGTCAAGCGATTTAAAGAGCATAACCGTTAATTCAGAAAAAGTATCTGATATTACACAAAACACAGACGAGGAATATATACTTGACCTTGGTTTCCACAATAAGGGCGATGAAGTTAAGGTTTCGCTTGACGGCGGAACAATGGAAAGTGAGAGCACATCGTTTGATATTTATTGCTACAGTTGCGATGACTCAATATTGAAAAACGCTTACAATTCTCTTTCCAAGAACACTTTAAACGTATCATCTTATAATGACACATCAATTAAAGGTACTGTTTTTTCAAAAGAAAATTGTTATTTATATTCATCAATTCCTTATGATGACGGTTGGAGCGTATATGTCGATGGCAAAAAGGCAGAAACTTTTGAAATCGGTGGTACTCTTCTTGCAATTGAATTAACTGCCGGTAATCATCAAATCGAATATAAATACACTCCATCAGGCTTTGTTTACGGCATAGCGGTTTCTGCAATTACTGCGTTGGGATTATGCGGTTATTATATATACAGTAAATCTTCTTTAAAACTTAACAAAAGAGCAAGAAAAAAGAAGAAAAATATTGTTTAATAAATAAAAATCGGTATAATTCTTAAAAATCTATTTACAATAATGTGCTTTTATTGTAGAATACACGTGAACATTTGAGAGGAGTTTCATATAACTATGGCAAGACAAACAGCAATCAGTATTAACACTATTCCAATCGGTCCTCTTGGCATAATCGGTATGCCGGGATGCGAAAAATTAACGGACAAAATCGACCAGTACCTCGTTAAATGGCGCAGAACTCAAGCGATTGAGCATGCAGAGTCAATTGCTTTCTTCGGCTATCAGAGAGATACATATAAAATCGATATATCTATTCCCCGTTTCGGCAGCGGCGAAGGCAAGGGTGTTATTAACGAAAGCGTAAGAGGTTACGATATTTATATCGTATGCGACGTATTTAACTACAGCTGCAGCTATGATATGTACGGCAGAAAGGTTTATATGTCACCCGACGATCATTTCGCTGACCTTAAGAGAGTTATTTCAGCGCTTTGTTCAAAACCAAAAAGAGTTTCTGTAATTATGCCTATGCTTTACGAGGGCAGACAGCACAAGAGAAGTTCAAGAGAATCACTTGACTGTGCAATGGCTCTTAAGGAGCTCGTTCATCTTGGAGTTGAAAACATTATTACGTTTGACGCTCACGACCAAAGAGTGCAGAATGCTATTCCCGACAAATCATTTGAAAATGTTATGCCAACTTATCAGATGATTAAGGCACTCGTCAACAATGTTGACGACTTAAATGTTGATAAGGACCATTTAATGATTATCTCCCCTGACGAAGGTGCGCTTCACAGATGTATTTATTTTGCTACACAGCTTGGAGTTAATCTTGGTATGTTTTACAAGAGAAGAGATTATACAAGAGTTGTAAACGGCAGAAATCCAATCGTTGAGCATCAATATCTCGGTGATTCCGTTAAAGGCAAAGATATTATTATTGTTGACGATATGATTTCATCAGGTGAATCTATGCTTGAGGTTGCTATGAAGCTTAAGAACTTAGGTTGCGGCAGAATTTTTGTGTGCACAACTTTCGGTCTCTTCTGCAACGGTCTTGATGTATTTGATAAAGCTTATAAAGACGGTGTATTCTACAGAGTGTTTACCACTAACGGTGTATATCAGCCGCAGGAGCTTTTGGACAGAGAATGGTATGTGAGCGTTGAACTTTCAAAATATGCCGCATATTTGATTGACACATTAAATCACGATATGTCTGTTTCAAATCTTCTTGACAGCTCTGCAAAAATTGAAACTTTGTTAAAAAATAAAGGTTTAAAGGACTAAGATATTATGGCAAAAGTAAAATTGTCTAAAGCTAAAACAGCTATAATTATTATTGCCGCAATTATTTTCGCACTTTTAGTTGCAGGCGGAATTTATTGCGTTGCTACTGACCAAAGCCCTGCTACTGCAATTGAAGCGGCAACAGCGCATCAGGACAAGCTTGTCGGCAAGTGGCAAAGCCAAAAATCGCCGGGATTATCCGCTTATGTATTTTATGATGACGGAACATATGATTCTTATTTGTCAACAGTTAATTTTTCAGGCGAATATACTGTAAAAGGCAATAAAATAACTTTGACAAATCCTAACACTAACGGACAGGTTGTTTATAAATACAAGGTTAAAGGCAAGGTTCTCACCCTTACTCTTATGGAAGACGACAAAGAAGCGGAAACAAACACTTATGATTCTGTTGACGAACTTCAAATGAAAACGCTTGCAGATTTAATCGGCGATTCTATTAAAGACAGCAATACAACTACACCGGCACAATAATTTAAGAACCCCCCGTCATTGACGTGGGGGTTGTTCTATTTTTTGTTTGCTTTCCATATACATTACCAAGGAAGGTGAAATTCTTTGATTGGTAATGTGGAAAAACGTTGTATCGATTTAGGACATTATATAATTGAAACAGGTGCTACTGTCAGGCAAGCGGCAATAGTTTTCAATATCAGTAAATCTACCGTACATAATGATGTCACAAAGCGCCTTGCAATGATCAATCCCCTGCTTTGCAGTGAGGTTAAAGAGGTACTTGAGCACAACAAGGCTGAGCGTCACATAAGAGGCGGACTTGCCACAAAAGAAAAATACAGAAAGCTAAAAGATAACAAAAGCATTGATTAATAAACAAAATAATGCTATTATAAATACAGAAAACCAAAGGAAGTGTAAATATGAAAATAGGTTTTATAGGCTGCGGAAATATGGCAACTGCCATTATTAACGGAATTACGGATAATAACGTCGTAAACGAAAAGGATATAAATACTTATGACGTTTTTGACGGCGCAACCAAAAAGCTTAAAGAAAATAAAGATATAAACATTTGTGAAAACGAAAAAGACGTTGTAAAATCAAGCGACATTATTTTTCTTGCGGTCAAGCCAAATGTTCAGGCAAGCGTATTAAAAGCAATTGACGGTGAAATTAAAGATAAATTAATCATTTCAATTGCCGCAGGAAAAACAATTGAATTTATCGAAAGTAATTTAAAGTGCAAAGCTAAAATTGTTCGAGTTATGCCAAACATCAACGCTAAAGTCGGTGAGGCAATATCTGCTTATTGCTTTAATGATTCAGTAACCGACAAGGACAAAACTAACGTTGAAAGCCTTTTGAACGGAATAGGACGGGTACTTTGCCTTGATGAAAGCTACTTCCCTCTTTTCGGTGTTATCGGCGGCTGCGGACCTGCTTTTGCATATATGTTTATTGACGCAATGGCACGTGCCGGAGTTAAAAACGGAATGAAAAAAAGTGATGCGCTTAAAATTTCTGCTCAAACCGTATTAGGCAGTGCAAAAATGATTTTGGAAAGCAACGAGCATCCATGGCAACTTATAGATAACGTCTGCTCCCCGGGCGGCACAACTATCGAGGGCGTAACCTCACTTCAGGCAGACGGCTTTGAAGCGGCTGTTCATAATGCAGTTGATAAAGCGCTTGATAAGGATAAAAAATTATAATAAATCAAAAATAAACATAACCGTAAAAAAACGACTCATTGTCAAATATTGAGATAACCAAATAAATAATGACGAACGATACAGTCAGAGGCAAGCTTGCCACTGACTGTATTTTTCTTTAATCAGCATTGTCAAACATTAAAAGTATTCGTTTTCTTAATCTTTCAAAGTTCCTGTAACTGGGTCGCCTTTAAAATCATCTGTTGCAACTTGAAATTGATAACCTTTTATGTATGATACCTTATTGCGAGTAACCTTTAACGCTTTCATAGAGCCTGTGGGTTTCTTTATTTCGGCTTTTTAGTCTTAGATGTATTCCGTATATCATAGCATTAGAACTGCCCGAATTAGCCGTTGCAGAGCCCGTGCTTTAAGTATTTAACTTATTTAGCATTAAATGCTTAGGAAAACAATACTTAGTTTAATATTGAACCGTACACCATTTTTCAAATTTTGAATAGACCTGAGTGAACCTGTGCATACCGATTGTTGTTCATTTTGACGATTATTTGATAAAACAGTCAATACAGGTATACAAATGCATAAAAAAAGAGCAGTTTTACAACTGCTCCTTGGTGCTGGTGACCGGACTTGAACCGGTACGGTATTGCTACCGAGGGATTTTAAGTCCCTTGCGTCTGCCGATTTCGCCACACCAGCGTGCAATAGATATAATAATAGATTTAACGAATAAAGTCAAGAACTTTTTTAAAAATCCTTCAATAAGACAATGCGATGGCTATAAAAAAAGCAGACACCAAATGGTATCTGCTGTTTTTGGTGCGAGAGACGGGACTTGAACCCGTA
>DAVZKM010000034.1:0-12534 GCA_052272245.1 Eubacterium sp. | reverse complement strand
GCATAAGGTTGTTTGGAATACCGTTAGGGTCTTCACCCATTGTGCCGCTCTTGTGAGCGCCGATTGGGTTGAAATAACGAAGAAGGCAGATTGACCAGCTATTGTCTGAAACATAGAGGTCTTTAAGTATACATTCAATCATAAACTTTGTTCTGCCATAAGGGTTGGTAACTCCGCCAACCTCCATATCCTCGGTAAGAGGGGATATGTTGTTCATTCCGTAAACCGTAGCCGATGATGAAAAGACAATCTTTTTACAGTTGTGCTTTCTCATAACGTCAAGCAAAACAAGCGTGCCTGTTACGTTGTTGTCAAAATATTCAAGCGGCTTATGTACGCTTTCACCTACTGCTTTCAAGCCTGCAAAGTGAATAACGGATGTAATATTTTCCTTTTCAAAAACCTTGCTCAAGCCTTCGGCATCTCTTATATCACATTCATAAAAGCTGAAATCCTTTCCGACTAAAGCTTTGATTCTGTCATAAGAACTTTTCTTGCAGTTGTAAAGATTATCTACAACAACAACGTCCTGACCCGCATTCATAAGCTCAACGCAGGTGTGAGAGCCGATATAACCAAGACCGCCTGTAACTAATACTGACATAATGTTACCTCCATAGTTTTATAAAAAATATTTTTGTTTATTAATATGCTTTGCCCCAATAGAGCATTTTTTTTGCAGGCTTGCCGCAGCAAACACAAACGTCTGAAATTTCTTCTTGGTCAAACGGAATACAACGAGAGCCGACGCCTGTAATTTCCTTTACTTTGTCCTCACATTCCTCATTGCCGCACCACATAGCCTTAACAAAGCCGTCGCCGTTTTCCTCAAGCGCCTTTGTGATTTCGTCTGTAGACTTGCATTTATATGTTCTTCTCTCTCTGTTTTCAAGAGCATTTTTGTAAAGCCCGTCACGAACTTCTTGAAGTTTTTGAGGAATAACTGCTGAAATGTCATCAAGGGAAACTACTGTTTTCTCTCTGTTGTGCCTTGTAACTACAACACATTGATTATTTTCAATATCTCTCGGGCCGATTTCAACTCTTACAGGAACACCTTTCATTTCATATTCCGCAAACTTCCAACCCGGTGAATTTTCGCTGTCGTCAATCTTAGCTCTGCAAACTTTTTTGAGCTCGTCGCAAAGAGCATTAGCCCTGTCAAGCACACCTTCCTTGTGCTGAGCGATAGGAACAACAATAACTTGAATAGGCGCAACGGCAGGCGGCAAAACAAGACCGTTGTCGTCACCGTGAGTCATAATGATTGCACCTATTAATCTTGTAGTCATACCCCAGGATGTCTGATGAGGGTATGCAAGCTTGTTTTCTTTATTTGAAAATTGAATGTCGAAAGCCTTGGCAAAGCCGTCGCCAAAATAGTGGCTTGTGCCTGCCTGAAGTGCCTTGCCGTCGTGCATAAGCGCTTCAATACAATATGTACGCTCGGCACCCGCAAATTTGTCGCTGTCGGTTTTCATTCCCTGAACAACAGGCATTGCAAGATCTTCTTGGCAGAATTTTGTATATACATTAAGCATTCTTTCTGTTTCTTCAATTGCTTCCTCTGCGGTTTCGTGAAGAGTGTGACCTTCCTGCCATAAAAATTCTCTTGAGCGAAGAAAAGGTCTTGTTGTTTTTTCCCATCTTACAACCGATACCCATTGATTGTAAAGCTTAGGTAAATCTCTGTAAGAATGAACAACATCTCTGAAATGTTCGCAGAAAAGAGTTTCCGATGTAGGCCTTACGCAAAGCCTTTCCTCAAGCTTCTCGTTTCCGCCGTATGTTACCCATGCACATTCAGGTGCAAATCCCTCAACGTGGTCTGCCTCTTTTTGAAGCAAGCTTTCAGGGATAAACATTGGCATATTAACATTTTCGTGACCAAGTTGCTTGAACATACCATCAAGAATTCTTTGAATATTTTCCCAAATTGCATAGCCGTAAGGTCTTATTACCATACAGCCTTTTACGCTTGTGTAAGAAACGAGCTCTGCCTTTTTGCACACGTCAGTGTACCACTTCGCAAAATCCTCGTCCATAGATGTGATGGAATCAACCATCTTTTTTTGGTCGTTTGCCATATTTTTGACTCCTTGTCATATGATAATGATAGTTTAGAAAATAGTTTTAAATTACGCTTAATTCTTATTATATAATAACAGAAACAAGATGTAAACACTATTTTTGAACAAAAATTTTGAGCAGAATTTGTTTTTTTGTGACATATTGCCATTTATTTTGCTTGTTCTTGATTTGTTCATAATTGGTTGATATATTAGAGCTGTAAGCAAAATATGCTTATAGCGGTTATCTATGGTAAATATGATATAGGTTTGTTGTCTTTTTGCACAAATATAAGTTAATTATTTTGTGTAATTTATCCAATACTACAAATAGTAATGAAATATGCTACAAAATGTATATTTTGGATGAAAAAGACTTGAATTTGTATTTTTATTGTAGTATAATCACGACAGTACAAACAAGGGGGTGACTGCAACGTTTGATACTATTTTAATGAAGGTGGATCTTCAAAAAGAACTTACCGACCAGCTCGAACTGAAAGAAGTTTTCAGCTTTAAGATTGGTAATTTTAAGCTCGGCTTCGATGAGGCAACAGTGGTAAGCTGGATAATTATTGCGGCAATGACGGTTCTTGCGATTATCTTAACCCGAAATCTCAAAGTAACAGGAGAAATTTCAAAGCGTCAAGCATTGCTCGAGCTTGCTTATGAAAAAGCGCAAGACTTTTTCAAGGGCATAATGGGAGAAAAGGTAGAACAGTTTATTCCTTGGCTTATGAGCGTGGCACTTTTCATCGGTGTTTCAAACATTATAGGTTTGTTTGGATTAAAACCGCCGACAAAAAGTATGCAGGTAACTGCGTGTCTTGCTATAATAAGTATAGTGCTTGTAGAATTTACTGCATTTAAAAACAAAGGATTTGTTGGGCGTCTGAAGGAATTTACTAAACCAATTTGGATAATTACTCCTATCAATTTAATGGAAGTTATTACCAAACCGCTTTCGCTTTGTATGCGTCTTTTCGGTAATGTAATCGGTTCATTCATTATTATGGAACTTATTAAGGCTTGCGTTCCGATATTCTTACCTACAGTATTCAGTCTTTATTTCGATATATTCGACGGTTTACTTCAAGCATACATTTTCGTGTTCTTAACAGGCCTTTATTTACAGGAAGCTGTTGAGGAGTCGGAGGAGACAACCGACAAACAGAAGAAAAAAATAAAAAAAGCAAGTAAAAAGAATAAAAAGCAGGCTAAAGCCGCTTAAATATATTTTTAATTATTAAGGAGATTAATATTATGACAGGTTCAGTTATTGCTATCGGTGCAGGTATTGCTCTTATTTGTGCACTCGGTGCAGGTATCGGTATCGGTATCGCTACAGGTAAAGCCGTTGAGGCTATCGCTCGTCAGCCGGAAATGGCCGGACAAATTCGTACAACTCTTATCCTTGGTGCTGCTCTTTCTGAAGCAACAGCTATTTACGGACTTGTAGCTTGTATTATGATTATTTTCTTGGTTAAATAAAACAGTTTTTAATCAAAACAGTTTGATGAGAAAGGACCATAATTAATGTTAAAATTTGACATAAACATTCTTTGGACCTTGATAAACCTTATTGTCTTTTTTGTGCTTATGAAACTGTTTTTATTTAAACCAATTAAGAAAACACTTGATAAGCGTAAGGAATTGATTGAAGGTCAGTTCAAGGCTGCTGAAGATAAAGAGAAAAAGGCTGAGGAGCTTCAGGCGCAGTATCAGTCGCAGCTCTCAGGCGTAGAAGATGAAAAGAAGGCTATAATCGCCGAGGCAAGAAATAATGCTAAAGGCGAGTATGACAAAATCGTTGCACGTGCAAACGACGATGCAGTTAAGATTAAGCAGGATGCTAAAAAGGCATCTGAGCTTGAAAGCGAAAAGGCACGTCTTGCAGTTAAGCAGGAAATCGCAGAGCTTGCTATGCAGGCAGCAACTAAGGTTGTTGAAAAAGAAGTTTCTCCGGAAACAAATAAAATGCTCTACGACCAATTTTTAAATGAAAGCAGTGATAAATAATGATTCAAAATATTGAAAAATATCTTGACGCACTGTTTTCTGCTCACGCAAGTGTGTCAAGCTTGGAAGAAGCTTTAAATACTGTTAAATCCAATGCTGAGCTCAAAGAAATTTTTAACGACCCTAACGTTACTCTTGATGAAAAGAAAAACGTTTCTAAGGAGCTTTTTGCCCCGTCTGTTAATGATTTTGTGGCAGAGCTTGCAGCAAGCGGAAAGATTGACAGCTTAGGCGAAATCGTTGAGGCTTATATCTCACATCTCAACAAGCAAAACAATGTTGCTCAGGCAACAATTACCTGCGTAACAGAGCCTGATGACGAACAGTTAAAGGGCATTAAGGAATTTGTTTGCAAGCAGGAAAATGCAAATGATGCCGTAATCAAGGTTGTTAAGGATGAGTCACTTATAGGCGGCTTTATCGTAACAGTCGGCGACAAGCAGTTTGACTTTTCAATTAAGAAAAAGCTTGACGGTATTAAGCAAAAGGTTATGAATTCTGCAAGAAACAGTGCTGTAACAAGCGAAAATGTTCTTGCGGTTTTGAAAAAGGATATTAATGATTTTGAACTTAGAACTAACAGTGAGGAAATCGGTACTGTTATTCGTGTAGGCGACGGAATTGCTACTATCCACGGTCTTGACCATGCAATGTACGGCGAAATCGTTGTATTTGAAAACGGCGTTAAGGGAATGGTTCAAGATATTAAAAGACATCAAATCGGCGTTATTCTTTTTGACTCCGATACAGGTGTTGAACAGGGTACAAAGGTTAAGAGAACACATAAAAAAGCAGGCGTTCCTGTAGGCGATGGCTTTATCGGCAGAATTGTTAATTCGCTCGGTGAGCCTATCGACGGTAAGGGCGAGATTAAGGCTGACGGGTATCGTCCTGTTGAGCAGCCGGCTCCGTCAATTGTTGATCGTCAGAGTGTTGATACTCCGCTTGCAACAGGTATTCTTTCAATCGACTCAATGTTCCCGATCGGCAGAGGTCAGCGTGAACTTATCATAGGCGACAGGCAGACCGGCAAGACCTCTATTGCACTTGATACAATTCTTAACCAAAAGGGTAAGGACGTAATTTGTATCTATAATGCAATAGGTCAAAAGGCGTCAAGCGTTGCCAAACTTGTAAATACACTTGAAAAAGCAGGCGCAATGGATTATACAATCGTTGTTTGCTCAACAGCAAGTGAGCCTGCTTCACTTCAGTATATTTCACCGTATGCCGCAACAGCAATTGCCGAATACTTTATGTATCAGGGCAAGGATTGCCTTATTGTATATGATGACTTGAGCAAGCATGCAGTGGCTTATCGTGCTCTTTCACTTCTTCTTGAAAGAAGCCCCGGTCGTGAAGCTTATCCCGGCGACGTTTTCTATCTTCATTCAGGACTTCTTGAGCGTTCAAGCCGTCTTACAGATGAACTCGGCGGCGGCTCAATTACGGCGCTTCCTATTATTGAAACACAGGCTGGCGACGTTTCTGCTTATATTCCTACAAACGTTATTTCTATCACGGACGGTCAGATTTTCCTTGAAAGTGATTTGTTTTTCAGCGGTATGCGTCCGGCTGTAAATGTCGGTCTTTCTGTATCACGTGTCGGCGGTGCGGCTCAAACAAAGGCAATGAAGAAGGCAGCAGGCTCACTTAGAATTGACTTGGCACAGTTTAGAGAAATGGAAGTGTTTACCCAGTTCTCTTCTGACCTTGATGAAGAAACAAAAGCAGGTCTTACCTATGGTAAGGGACTTATGGAACTTCTTAAGCAGCCACTCGGTCATCCGCTTTCGCTTGCCGATATGGTATTTACTCTTGTCGGTGCAACAGGCAGAAAGTTTGTTGATATCCCGACAGAGGATACTAAAAAATTCCAGAATAAAATGCTTGCTTATATGAATGAAAACTACTCTCAGCTTGTCAATACAATTGAGCAGGAAAAGGTGCTCGAGGATGGCACAAAAGAGCAGATTTTAGAGGCAATTGACGAATTTAAAAAGATTTATCAAGAGGGTTAATGATGGCTAATGCTCGTGAAATTCAAGCCAGAATGAAGTCTATTAAGGACACTATGAAAATCACAAACGCAATGTATATGATTTCGTCCTCAAAGCTTCAAAAGGCAAGAAGAGACCTTAAAAATACCGAGCCTTATTTCTATACTATTCAGGATTGCCTTTCAAAAATCCTTGAGCTTTCTCCCGATGCAGGTAACGTTTACTTTGACGAAAGAGAGGACGTGCCGAAGCAGGAGAGAAAGCAGGGTTATATCGTTGTTACCGCCGATAAGGGTATGGCAGGTGCGTATAACCACAATGTAATCAAAATAGCAGAAAAAGAGGCTCTTTCCGATAATAAAAATATGCTTTTTGTTGTCGGTCAGGTTGGTCGTAAATATTTTGAAAAAAAGAATATTCCTATCGATATTGACTTCAAATATACAGCTCAAAATCCTAATGTAAACAGAGCAAGAGTTATCAGTGAACAGATAGTTGAGCTTTTTAGGGAAAAGAAGCTTGATGAGGTTTATATCGTTTACACAAGAATGGTTAATTCTGTTACCTTTGATGCAGAAATCAAACAGCTTTTGCCTTTAAAGAAGGTTAAGTTTGAAAGAACAGATGAGCATAACAAATATGAAACATGTACGTTTGAACCGAGTATGAATGCTGTGTTTGACCATATTATACCAAACTATATTTCAGGTTTCGTATACGGTGCTCTTGTTGAATCGTATTGCTCTGAGCATAATGCACGTATGATGGCTATGCAAACGGCTACAGATGCTGCAAAGGATATGCTCAAAGGTCTCGGTATAGAATATAACCGTGCAAGGCAGGCGGCTATTACTCAGGAAATTACTGAGGTTATCGCCGGTGCCAAGGCACAAAAAATGAAAGAAGATTAGGAGGTGTCCTTGTATGAAAAACGGTAAAATTGTTCAGATTATGGGACCTGTAATCGACGTTGAGTTTGAAGATGAATTGCCTAAGATTAAGGACGCTCTTGAAGTAGAATTAGACGGCAAAAAGCTTGTTATGGAAGTTAGTCAGCATATCGGCGCAAACTGTGTTCGCTGCATTATGCTTGCCGCATCCGAAGGTCTTTGCAAGGATATGGAAGTTATCAATACAGGCGACGCTATCAAAGTCCCTGTAGGTGACAAAACTTTGGGAAGGCTTTTCAATGTTGTCGGCGAAACGATTGACGGACTTGACAGTCTCGACAAAGAAGAGCATTGGGCTATCCACCGTAAACCGCCTACATTTGAAGAACAAAGCGCAAATGTTGAAATCCTTGAAACAGGTATTAAGGTTATTGACCTTTTAACACCTTATCCAAAGGGCGGTAAAATCGGTTTGTTCGGCGGCGCCGGTGTTGGTAAAACCGTACTTATTCAAGAGCTTATTACTAACGTTGCCACTCAACACGGCGGCTATTCAATATTCACCGGTGTCGGTGAAAGAAGCCGTGAGGGTAACGATTTATGGAAGGAAATGGGCGAAAGCGGTGTACTTGAAAAAACTGCGCTTGTATTCGGTCAGATGAACGAACCGCCCGGAGCACGTATGCGTGTTGCTGAAACAGGACTTACAATGGCAGAATATTTCAGAGATGTAGAGCATCAGGATGTGCTTCTTTTCATTGATAATATTTTCCGTTTTGTTCAGGCAGGTTCTGAGGTGTCGTCTCTTTTGGGAAGAATGCCGTCAGCCGTTGGCTATCAGCCAACCCTTGCTACAGATGTCGGTGAACTTCAGGAACGTATTGCTTCAACAAAGAACGGCTCTATTACATCGGTTCAGGCTGTATATGTACCTGCCGATGACCTTACCGACCCTGCTCCTGCAACAACATTCGCTCACCTTGACGCAACGACTGTTCTTTCAAGAAAGATTGTTGAAAAAGGTATTTATCCTGCAGTTGATCCGCTTGAATCCAACTCACGTATTCTTGAGCCGGATGTAGTAGGCGAGGAACATTATCAGGTTGCACGTAAGGTTCAGGAATATTTGCAAAAGTATAAAGAACTTCAGGATATCATCGCAATTCTCGGTATGGAAGAACTTTCCGATGAAGATAAAACTACTGTTTACCGTGCAAGAAAGATTGAGAAATTCTTGTCTCAGCCTTTCCACGTTGCTGAAGCATTTACAGGTCAGCCGGGTAAATATGTAGCCGTTAAGGATGCAGTTAAAGGCTTTAAGGCAATTATCGACGGTGAGGTTGACGATGTACCCGAGCAGGCATTCTTTAATACAGGCACTATTGAAGATGTTTTGGAAAATGCAAAAAAGCTTGAAAAATAAGGTGATTATATGAATACTTTTCAACTTAAAATAATTGCATCTAATAAAGTGTTTTTTGACGGTCAGGCACAAAGCTTGATTATTCCAAGGCTTGACGGCGGCAGCGAGGCTTATCTTGCTATGCACGAAAACTGCGTTGTTCCTATTGAATTCGGTGAAATGAAGATTGTTGACGCAAATGGTAAAACGATTAACGCATTTGTCGGAAGCGGATTTCTTGAATTTCTTGATAATGAGGCAATGCTTGTTTGTATTTCGGCAGAGCTTCCTGAGGAAATTAATGAGCGCCGTGCAAAAGAGGCTCAGCTTAGAGCGGAGGAGGAACTTCGTCAAAAGCATTCTCTTCTTGAATATTATCACTCTCAGGCTAACCTTTCCCGTGCTATGGAAAGACTTAAAGTCAAGAGCAGATATACTATGTAACATACTTTGATAAAGCGGTTTGGACAATGTTCAAACCGCTTTTTTATATGTTGAAAATAATTATTTAATATTGTATAATAATGGTATATATGATTAAGGGGTATATAAATTATGCAATATAATTTAAAAACAGGCAATTTTTGTGATTTTTCAAAATTCAGGGAAAATCTTCTTGTCCCTCGTTCTTATTTTATTCCGTTTTCAAGTCTTGAGGAACTTTCAAAAACGGATATAAGAAATGAACGTTATTCATCATCTCTTGTTGATTGCCTTTCCGGCGAATGGGATTTTATTTATTTTGAAAATTGCAAGCAAACAGACAATTATTTTGATACAGATAAAATCAAATTTGACAAGGTGAACGTGCCGTCTATGTGGCAGTATACCGGTTATGAAAAGCCTTATTATGTTAATACCCGCTATCAGTTTAAACCTAATCCGCCGCAAATTCCGACCGATTGTCCTGTTGGAATTTACAAAAGATTTATTGATATTGACGACCTTGATTTGAATTATATTATTGCTTTTCTCGGTGTTGCAGGCTCACTTGAGCTTTTTGTAAACGGCAAATATGTCGGTTTCAGTGAAGGAAGCCATAATACTGCTGAATTTGAACTCAATGATTTTCTGGTTAAGGGCAAGAATGAAATTGTTGTTCAAAACCATAAATGGACAAACGGCACGTATCTTGAAGCGCAGGATATGTTTCGTTCAAACGGGATTTTCCGTGATGTGCTTTTATATAAAACAGGCAAAAATTCTATTTATGATTTTGTGGCGAAAATCTCGTTTAACGGCAAATATTCTCTTGATTTTATTCCTTCTTTAAAGCTCAGCGACGAATGCACTTTGACAGTTTCGCTATATGACGATGACGAACTTATAACTTCTAAATCCGTTAATGTATCGCCGAGCGATATTCAAAAGATTAGCTTTGAAAATCTTGATGTTCACTCTTGGTCAGCCGAATGTCCTTATCTTTATGATATGATTATCACTCTTTCAAAGGAAGAGAAAATTATTGAAGCGGTAAGAAAAAATATCGGCTTTAAGCATATTGAAATCAAGGGCAATACCTTTTATTTTAATAATCAGCCAATTAAGCTTTTGGGTGTTAATCATCATGATTCCATGCCAAAAACAGGCTATACTATGACGATAGAAGAAATGGAAACGGATATAAGCCTTGTTAAGCAGTATAATGCTAACTGTATTAGAACTTCGCACTATCCTCCGGATCCCGCCTTTCTTGATTTGTGTGACGAATACGGAATCTATGTAATTGATGAGGCTGATATTGAAACTCACGGCTGCGAAACCGAACTTCATAAGCCGGGCGCTTGTTCTCATAATAAGGATTGGCAAGAGCGCTATTGGGACAGAGTTTTTAGAATGTTTTCTCGTGATAAAAACCATGCTTCGATTACTATGTGGTCGCTCGGTAACGAATCGCACGGCTATTTGAATCAGGATTATTGCTATAATGAACTTAAAAAGCTTACCGCTATTCCTATTCATTATGAGGGCGTTTGCAGAACAAAGCGCTTTGCTTATGACGTTATTTCGCATATGTATGCTTGGCCGATTATGTGTGAAAAAATTGCAGCAGGTAAGCTTCCTAAATACAGAAATAAGCCGTTTTTTCAATGCGAATATGCTCATGCAATGGGCGTCGGCGCAGGAGAACTTGAAAGATATATTAAGATATTCTATTCTTCAAATAATATGCTTGGCGGTTGCATTTGGGAATTTGCGGACCATGCGGCTTATCACGAAAACGAAAAGATTAAATATACCTACGGCGGTGACCACGGCGAGGAAAAGCATGACGGCAATTTCTGTATGGATGGCTTGTTTTTCCCTGAAAGAACTCCGCATACGGGCGCAAAGCAAATGAAAAACTGCTACCGTCCGGTCAGATGCGAAAGAATTACCGATAACAGATATGCGTTTTTTAACCATAAATATTTTGAAAACGCCAAATTTATTGTAAAGTATAAATACTTTACAAACGGTGTTGAGTCGCAATCAGGTACATTTGATTTAGATATTGCTCCTCAGTCAAAGCAAATATATGAATTAAAGGATATCAAGCCTGATTCAAATCAGTTTAATAACATTGTATTTGAGTATTTTGTTGATGATTTTCTTGTTGCAAGCGAACAGGTAGTATTAAGTAAAGGCAAGCTTGAGGAAAACCTTTGTAAAAACGGCAAAATAGGCTTAAATAAAAGTGAAAATAAGCTGTTCATTACATTTGAAAACGGCTCAATGATATATGATGCAAAGACAGGATTTATAGATTCATACGTATATAAAAATCATGAAATGATTAATTCATTCCCGCTTGGTGATTTCAAGGGCTTTGCGCCGGCGTTTTACCGTGCACCGCTTGACAACGACAGAAATATTCGCAAGTATTGGGATGCTTTAAATCTTGGCAATGCTTCAAACGTCTGTAAAGGTAGCAGCTTTACGCAAAAAGACAATTGCATCATCATAAAAACTAAAATAAAATCTGTTGTGCCTCGTCTTTTGCCCGTTGCACAAACTGAGATTAAATATACAATCTATACAAGTGGTGAAATAAAGGTCGACGTAAATGTTCTTTCCGGTGGAGTAATCAAGCTTTTGCCTCGTTTTGGTGTTATGCTTGAAATGCCAAAGGACTATGAAAATGTTAAATATTTCGGCTTAGGTCCTGATGTTAATTTGCCCGATTATAAGGAGCATACATTCAATGGCATTTTTGAAACAACCGTTGATAATCTTAAAGAAGATTATATTAAGCCACAGGAAAGCGCAACAAGATGTGACACACGTTTTGCAGAAATTACCGATAAGGACGGCTTTGGCTTAAGATTTAATGCGATTAATAATCCTTTTATTTTCTCGGCAAGTCACTATACCTCTAATCAATGGGCTAAGGCAATGCATAGGGAGGAACTGATAGATATGCCGACAACCTGCATTAATCTTGACGCTGCTGTTTTGGGCGCCGGCTCTAATGCTTGCGGTCCTCTTCCGAATAAGAATGATAGGGTAGGTTCTTTGAACGGCAAAAAGCTTTCCTTTACTATTCAGCCGATAGGTGATTAAATATGTATAAAATAGGAACTGATATAGTTTTAATTTCAAGAATTGAAAAAAGCATAAAAATTCCCTCTTTTTTAAATAAAGTTTTTACTGAAAATGAAAGGCTTTATTGTGAAAAAGCCGAAAATTTTGCAGGTCTGTTTGCCGCAAAGGAAGCTTATTTCAAAGCACTCGGAACAGGGATAAAACTACCGCTAAATGATATCGAAATTTGCCATAATAATAACGGTAAACCGTATTTTAAAGGGATTGATAATTGCGATTTATCAATTTCTCATGACGGTGATTATGCAATTGCAACGGTAATAATGTGGTGAGGTGTAAAGTATAATAGCTTTACGATAAATGAAGGTGACAGTATGAGAATATTAACGGCAAAGCAAATAAAAGCAGTTGAAGAAAACGCATTTAAAACCGATTCGACCGAGGCGGGACTTATGCTTAATGCAGGAACTGCCTGTTTTGAAAAAATATGCAAAATTTTTGGTGAAAGCCTTGCAAACAGACGTGTTGCGGTATTTTGCGGCAACGGCAAAAATGCGGGTGACGGATTCGTAATTGCCGATTTGCTCAATAGTATAGACGTTAATGTCGATATTATTATCTGCGATAAA
>DAVZKM010000033.1:0-12693 GCA_052272245.1 Eubacterium sp. | reverse complement strand
GCGCATTGATAATGTGAAGCCCTGTAAAATACTGCTTTGTAACATTTTTAAATTCTATTAAGGTCATTTCTTTCATCCTTTCTATGAGTTAGCCATTGCTAACTCGGCGTTTGAAATAAATCGGCAAACGCCGTAATATAAACATATTAAACAATTATCCATATATAAGTTAGCACGGGCTAACTGAATTGTCAAGCGAAAATTCAAGAGGCAGGATTGTAGGTTTACAATAGATGTGTTACAGTAGCAAATAAAAAAAGAAGTGACGAATGGAAAACCATGTGTTACAGTTAAGTTGTTCACACCAACTGAAAGAAGGTTAACCATCCGTCATGACAACTGTAACACAAACTATGCTGTATCGTCAATCCTTATAATTAAATATTCTCAAAAATACGGAGTAACAAAAGCTGCAATTAGATATAAAACCAATCGTCAATACATCTACCGTTGACTTAAAAGGTATGACGGAACGCTTGAAAGTCTTGCAGACCGTTCACACAGTCATCCGAATCAGCATACTCCCGCAGAACTAAAACTAATCTCCGATATGCGCCGAAGGAATCCTAACACAGGCTTGGTCGTCTTTTGGGTAAAGCTAACGCAAAGAGGCTATACTCGCTCCATAACAGGGCTCTACCGTGTTTTGCGTAAGCAAGGAGAAATGGCAGTTAAACCTCCGAATCCCAAATATATACCAAAGCAGTATGAGCAAATGCTTTATCCGGGACAAAGAGTACAGATAGATGTTAAGTTCGTACCTGCTGTTTGTCTTGTCGGTGATGCTAAAGGCAAAAAATTCTATCAATATACAGCTATTGACGAGTATTCAAGATTCCGCTATTTAGAAGCGTTTGATGAACACAATACATATTCATCGGCATTGTTCCTTGAACATTTAATAAAAGCTTTTCCTTTCCCGATAGAGTGCGTACAAACGGATAACGGAACTGAATTTACAAAACGGCGAGGTTTTCTAATTTTGTAACATATCATTAACAAACCTACAGATCATAAAAATCCAATTGATTATGCATTAACTTTGAATAATATTTAAGGAATAAGAAATATATTGTTTGACCTCCCCCCCAATGTTAAAATGATACACAAACAATTAAAATCTTGAATGGTCAATAATTACGATAGAAATCTTTGTACTTCAAGCATTATTAAGTATTTTAATCCCCTTAAATCATTTACATAAAATTTACCAAAACAAAGTTTTCGCATTTTTGATAGAATTTTATACACGTCATTAATTTAATAAATAAAATGCCAAAAGCTCAACTTTAAGAGTACAATAAATAGTATTTGCATTCATCGAACTATCACTGGCATTAATAATTTCTATCAAATCATATGTAATGTATGCTGTGTAATTTTCGTCCGGCTCTTTTCTGTATAAGCTATCGTCCATATTGAATTTTTCAGCATTTCGGTCAATCATAGCTTGGCTTGAAAAAATCTCCGATTCACAAGCAGAAATAAATCTGTCAAACAAATCCTTGAAGGTTGTTATCGTATCATTTGAAAAATCAATGTGTTCACTTAATTCACTTGTAATATCCGGGATTTCATCAACAGCATTTTTGAGATTTTCAACAGCTTCTTTAGATGAGTTAACATTTTCTTGAAGCTGATTTAATGTTAATTCACTTTCGCGATTGCATGTGACCTCGTTCAAAAAAACATTTTGAGCATCTATTAACTCTTCCCAGTAGACTCCTGTATTATTAATTGCATTTACTGCCTTTGAATAATAATCGTAATTTTCTCTCAACTCTTGTGGCAATAAATAGATATCATTTTCATCAGCAAACGAGCTAACCTTATTCATAAATGAATTTAGCTTGTCAAACATTTCATCTTCATAAGAAGTTACTACTTTACTACTGTCAAACGCTTTCATAAAATCTTCTTTTGATTTTTCAAGAGAAATATAATTTCTAATTACTTCTGCCTGAGAAGTATAAACATCTGAAATCTTTTTTAATGCTTCATCGTACGACTGGGATAAAACCAGTTCAGTTGCTTTATTGATCTTATATGTAGCAGAATTAAAATGTGAGTATCCTGCTATAACACCAATTACCGCTATAATAACTATGAGAATGATAAATATCTTTGGAGAAAGAGATTTTGTTGTATTAGAAGATTGTGATTCACTACTAACAGCTACATCGTTTGTATAATCACTATCTTTATCGGTTGTTTCTATTGATACATCTTCTTCGTTTTCATCATTAAAAACGGTATCAGTTTCTTCAATTTCTTGATTTTCAACTGAAGCAGATTCATTTGTTAATTCGGCTTCTTGTTGAATTTGAATTTCAGTTTTATCATTGATTAATAGTTGACCACATACATTACAAAACATTGCATTTTCTGAACGTTCAGCATTACAGTTTGAACAATATTTCATTTTTATTTCCCTTTCTATGTTTTGAATTATTAATCCGTTTCACCAAGCAAATCACCATATACAAGACTACCATTTTCTCCGTCAATATTCACTTCGAATTTTCCGATTAAAGTTATGTCGCTGTAATTTGCAATCTTATCAATATCATCAGTTCCGGTCAAAAAGCCTTTCAACCCTAATGAAAAAAACAAACTTCTGTAATTTGCCATTTGGGTTCTATAAAAGGGATAATCCGTATCATTTATTGTAAATATTTGCTCATCTTTTCTTATATCATAAAATTCAGTTGTACCATTTTCGTAATTAATAAAATAGTAACTAAACATATCCTGGTGATTTTCAGATATCACACTCGCTGCACAATATTGCCCAGATTCACCCGGTGCATCTTTTTCAACTATAACATATGTGTCCTTGTCGCTTTTATAAAGATAATAATCTGCATCAAAAATAGTCGATATATAATAATTGGTATCTTTAAAATTATATCTTTCGCTTGAAAATTCACCATCAATTTCTTTCACAACTTCTAAAGACGGGTATACTCTAATATTGTCACTATCTTTTACTATGTAGATTTGCAACAATTCATCATTTCCATCGCCATCAATATCATAGAATTGACTTGAAATCAGTTTTTCAGTATCTATGTCATAAGAAAATTCAGAAGCATCACCGCCTTGCCCTGTAACTGTATATGAAATATTGGATGCAAGACTATCCACCTGATGGGTTTGAGTATAATTTTTCCAAAACTTATCCGGTTTATTTCCACTAAATGCAAAAGCAACAAAAACCAAAGCAATCACAGCAACAATAAATGCTATAAAAAACAATGTCATTAATTTGTTGTTCGATTTTGGACTCTCTGAAATTGTTTCGGTATTGTGTTCGCTAAACAATTTTTCTGTTAAAGCTTGTCCACATACATTGCAAAACATTGCATTATCTGAACGTTCGGCATTACAATTTGAGCAATATTTCATAAATTCAATTTACTCCTTTGTTTTTTGGCTGTTCAGGTGAACGGGCTAAATGTTTATTTGCTTCATCCGGTGCAATATAAAACTGTTTTCCGCCGCCTTTTCCGAACTTATCGTTTTCAACAGCTTTTCCGGTTCCGACATCATTTATATCATCTTTTACATCATAGGCGGTCAATGTGTCTTTCGAGCCGTATTCCGAATTGTTTGGAATTTGAAGCTTATCTCGTAGGGCAGCAGTATCAACTTTTCCGTTTTTGTCCCTGCACGAATCAACGGTTTTCTGATCGGTGTAATAATTACTCAAGCCTTCTCCGCCTTTTGTGGTTAACTGATACGTCTTATCTCCGTTTTTTAATTTTGAGTTTTTCCACCCATCGCAGTACATTCCCGAATCTTCTTGAGACGACATAACATTATGAGTTTTTTCATCAGGAGTGTTTTTTTCTAAATTCTTCCATTCATTTTTGTCATCCTTTGAAAGGTCGTTCCAATCTTTTGTATCCTTTGAAAGTTTGCAGTTCTTTTCAACAGGTTTATTTTCGTGAATATTATACCTTTCGGGAGCAACAACTCCGCCTTGTTCAGGGTTAAATCTGTTCATCATCAATTATCTTTCGTAGTCAAAGCCTCTTTCTCTGCCTTCGCCGCCTCTGCTGCCGGGTCTGCCGGAACTTTCAGAAGGCTTATCATTATTTTCAGGTTTTTTGAGTTCATCAGGATTAACCTTGTATTTGTCAGCAAAATTCTCTCTCGGAGTTTTTAATTTTTCATTGTTCTTTTCAGGCTCTGTCTGAAGAATCTGATTGCGAGGCTGAACCTCTTTGTTTTTTTCCGGATTATCATTTTCAATATTTCTAAACATATTATATTCCCTTTCTTTAGTTAGCTAAAATTAAGAGGTATAAAACCGCTGATACTATACCTGCGAATAGAGATATAATGCTCATTTTTGTGCTGAAGATTGGTGACTTTTTATTTGCTCTATGTATTCCGTAAAATCCGATACCAATAGGTAAAATCTCCAAAAAAGGAATTAATGAACCAATTACAATTAAAATCAAGGCTAATTTTTCTAATGGCTTCATTTTGGCAGACACTTCAATTGGAATAACCTTTTTCAACCCTGAAACCTTATCAGCAAAAAACAGATTTCCTTTTCCTGCCTGAGTTTTTGAAGCTTTAACAAGACACTGTTCATTATTGTTTAAAATCTTATAGGAAGCAATTGCATTATTATCAATTTGCCACATATAACCGGATTTTTCGGCGTTTACGGGATAAGAAATTGCACTAATTAACATTTCCTGTCCCGGGTGCAAGAAAATATTTTTCTCCGATAAATCAACCGATTCTATAATTGGAGATACAACAACATCAAAATATGCGGATACAGCCTTGCCTTTTACGATAATTCTTGCCATACCATTATTTAATGCAGTAACATTACCATATTGATCAACCTGTACAACTGAAGGATTGCTACTTTCCCATTTGATTTTTTCTCCATCTTCGGCGTTATTTGGAACAAGAATTGCATCTATTTTGCCAGTTTTATTTATCGACAAGAATCTGAATTTCGGTATTAATCTTATTTCCTGTAGATAATTATGTGATATACATTCGAGTCTTAATTCACGAAATCTTTCACCTTTACTGTTTATTACCGCAACATTTGTAAAACCGGCTTGCAATGCATGAATAACATTTCCCTCAAATTTAGCTATGCCGTTATTTTCGACTATAATATGATATTCATTTTCGGGAAAGCTTAAAAATTCAAACGAAATCAGGCTGCCCTGATCACACTTTTCCGGAAATCCGTTCAAATAAAATGAGGGTTTGCCTGTTTTTATATAATCAAATCTCATCCTGTCTTTTTTATCTAATTCGGCATACTCCAACTTATTTTGCATGTAATAAAGTTCAGGCTTAATTATGTATTCAAATTCAATAAATTCTGCTAATGACTTAAAGTCAAGAGCAGGGAAGCGAATAATTTTCTGCTCACTGCTTTCCTCGACGCCGTATTCTGAACCTACAATAAAGCAAAGGGAACCATTTTTTACATTTGAACAGGGCTGTCTTAATATACAGACATCTGCAATTTGTATATCCCTCGTTTCAAAATCGTCAAACTGTCGCAGAAAATTATTTTCTATTTCGGAAAAAATCTTAATGCTTTTATCATAGCTGAAATATATTCCGTTTCTTTTACAAATTGCTTTATAAGAATTGATTTGTGTTTTTAAGCATTCTGAAAAATCATCCGACATATACTTAACCAATTTACACAGATTTGATTTTGTCTTTTGGGCTTGTAAAATACTACACTGAAAAGGTGTTCCTTTATATTCTACTTCATATTCATCGAAAATTTCATTATCAAGCAAACCGAAAAGTCTTTTTGAAAAATCGAAAAAATTGTGCTTTGATATTGCATTTAAATCGCTATACGAGCTTACAGCTTCTCCATTTATAAATATTTCTAATGAATTATCATTATGTGATTGCTGTATTGAAACATAATTCATATCATTATCCTCATTATCTTATACCATTATAAATCTGATTATAGAGTAGATTATAGCTTATTGAGTGATTTTCAAATTGCTTTGCATAGATAATATATTGCATAGCTGTATTGAAAAGTTCTTCATCAATTGAAAGATATTTTTTCGTATATGACTCAATATGCTTTAACCATTTGTTTATGGAAGTATCAGTATATCGTGAAATTATATCGCTTTCATCAGGCTCGTCATATTCAAGATATCTTTCTGAATTGTTAAACACATCATCACAACCGGCAAGATTCAAAATGATGTTTCCCATTAATTGGCTGTCAAATTCACCATTTATTCGTTCACTGAGCTGCTTTACAATTCGTCTGAACTCGGGCTTCTTATAATCAGATATTTCTGCCACATCTATAAGCTTATAAATTTTATCAGTGTCGGCATTATCTGAAATAATAAACTGCTCAATAATTTCGCTGATTAATTCACTCCGTAATTTTTTTATCTGTGGATATGGTAATTTTTCCGATTCTAAATAATTTTTATGATTAGCTTTATCAATCTTGCAAAGAACAGGCACATCCCAATTGTTTTGCATTACAACTGAAACACCTGTGGAAAGCTTAGATAGCTCTTTGATTTGATTTTCATTCAATGAAACTGATCTACCGGCCAAATCACAGTCACCCTTTTCAGGAAGCCTCATAACAATTTTTGTGTTGGTGTTTTTTATTGCAGCAATATCAACTGATGTGGGAGACTGGTCAACTATTATAAATCCTTCTCCATAAGTTCTCATTTCAGCTATGCTGTTTACAATCATTTCAACAGATTTTGCAACAACATTTCCACCACCTGCAGATGACTTAACATCTTTTGAGTTTTTCAGGATATTATGGGCTTCTTCCAATATGGTGATATGCCTTAAATCACTGTTTTTGCTTTTAGCCTTTGCCATCCTGTATTCGGTAAGTTTAAGTATAACAATACCCATAATAAGCGCCTTCGTTTCTGATGATCCGACTCTGCTTATATCTATTACAGTATTTTGATCAAATAACTCTTCATTTGAAACTTCCGTTTCATCGCAGAATATCTGACCATAAATTCCATTTGTCATTGAATTAACTCGAGTAACAAGAGCACCTATATAATCACCTTTTGTTTCACTTGAATATTGAGAGCTATTTATTATTTTGGGCAATTGATCAAGCACATCTGAAAAGGTCGGGAACATAACAACTCCGTCTTTTACATAAACAGAGTTAATTAAATCCCATCCTTTTTCAACATACGCTTTCTCAATTGCTTCTTTTAAAATTGCAGGCATTGCAGCGTACATTTCCCAACAACCATTAAATATTTCAACCAATCTATCTAAATGCTCAAGGATATGAATTTCTTCACAAAATGAAAACGGATTTATCTTAAGCATCTGGTCAACAAGTGGGTTTGTACTGAATAAATTGATGTTTTCTACTTTTCTGAATTCGTCCCTATATTCACCTTTTGCAGGTTCTATAACTAAGAACGGGATTTTATAATCCTCTAAGGATATCTTTTCAATTAAGCGATATACGGTGTTAGATTTACCACTACCCGTTGAACCTGTAACGAAACAATGCCCTGTAAGGCTATTTATATCAAGCTTTACATCAACATTTTCCAATTCACCCATATGTTGAATTTTTCCGATGCTTATCGTTTTTGTGCCTTCTGAATATTTTTTTGTATTTCTTCCAAATTCTGCTGTTTGGACAACATTTATTCCGGATATTGATTTTTTAGGCAAATTTATAAGCAAGGCAAGCTCTCTGCTGTTAACATAGCAACAAGGTCTGGCATTACAAAATTCAATTTCCGTTCCGTTTACACTTGCCATAGGAACATCAAATACAGGCAATTGGCAATACCTTAATGCATCTATCAAATTTGAATTTTTGCTATCTTTCAAATCAAAAAAATTGAGATTTTTATTTTCAAATCCACTTTTATCTCCTGATAAAAGTGCAGAGAAAACGCCTGCTGCCATTGCTGCAGTTTTTCTGTCAGCAATAAAAAATGTAACTGTTTCCCACAATCCGTAGGAAGCACCTTGCTTTATTCTTTCAAGGTGATTATCTATTTTTTCAAGCATCCCTTCAACAGATTTGTTCCTGTATTCTATCGTAATATTATCGCTCGTTCCTTCTGTTCTGGTTGACGAGCTTTGATGAGTAAAGGAATCAGTGCTTGTAGATGTATCACTTGAAGTATCTGACTTATTTATAGACGTACTTTTATCTTCGTGCTTTCCGCTCATTGTTCCAAAGGAGAGTAGCAAATGCATTCCTACATTGCTTCCGGAATTTCGTCCTGAGGTATGCCCGTCCGAAGTACCGAAGGTTTTAGAAATACCTCTGCTTATGGATTTGGAAATACTATCACTAATACCTTCGGTTACAGAATCACTTATGTTTACACCATGAGAATTTGTTTCCTTGGCAAAAGGAGATAAAGCGGTATAAATATCTTCATAACCGCTTTTTCTTTCTTCTATTTCGTCTGCATTTTTGGGGTTTGCCATTATTTCGACTGTGTATTCATATCCCTTCATAGTGTCTATGAATTTCTCAAGACCTTGAACAAAATCCTTGCTTTTATCTCTTTCGGAAGGGATCATATTTAGAGCAGCAACACTATTTGAATGGCTTAATCCACAAAACACATCGATAATATCACTTGTAGCAACAGGTTCCAATTGTGTTCCTGGAAAATTCCCAATAAATGTGTCATGCAACACATTTATTGCAACCGCAGCATTACCGACAATTGAGGATTTTACGCCAATGTATAATTCAGCATAAGTTTCTGTACCTTTAATTATAAATACAAAATTGTTACAAAACGGCATAACTGAATGAATAACGCTTATAAGCTGTTCATCGACGGTTTTTTCATTTGAAAAAACTATTTTCTTGATTTTATAAAGTCTTATAAGGTTGTCCTTTTTTTCATAATCTTTAAGTGGCAAAGCTGAATATTTATTAAGCTCGTTCATATATGACTTATTGATAAAATTTTCAGCTACAATAATTTTTTCTGTTATATCATTTTGCATATCAAAATTCACTCCATAGATTATAATTAAAGTACAGAAAACAAATTAAGTTAATTAATCTTATCTTGAATAGTTGCACCAAATGGCATTAATGAAAGCTTTGCAAATTTGAAATACTGAAGGCCAAAAGGTATACCTATAATGGTTATACACATTATTACGCCGAGTAAAGCATTACCTAAAGCCATATACCATCCTTCAAGTAAAATCCAGAATATATTAAGTATTACACTTCCGGTCTTGCCACCATAAACAATTTCCTTACCAAATGGGTTAAGCGAAAGCTTTGCGAATTTAAACGATTGCTTACCAAGTGGAATACCAATAATTGTTATGTACATGATAACACCCAAAATTGCCCAAATTAAGGCACTAATAAATCCGCCAAAAATAAACCACAAAATGTTTCCGATAACACTTCCTGCACTATGCTTAGGTGCATTTGTTGTTTCAACAGAATTAACAGCTTCGCCGTCAACCATATTAATTGGATTTTCGTCAATTTCCGGGGTTGTCCCGTCGATAATCTGATTGTTGTTTTCCATATTTGAAAAACCTCCTTTTTCTTTATTTCCTTTATCAGCAAATGCTGCTACTCCCTTTCCGGATGTGTTACCTTCCACATTATTTACAACCGAACGTATAATCTTGCAGTTTACCTTAAATACTTCATATTCATCTTCGTTACATTTTAATGTTAATAAATGCATAATGACAATCAACGGCATTATTAATTGAACATCAATTGGATATGAGATGTATACCATATTCACCATATTCAGAAATACATTGAATAAGAGTATAACAACAGCTATAGTCTCCAGACCTTTTTTACTTGAGTTGTTTTTGAAGTAAAAAATCAAGCCTGCTATTACAAAGTTTGCAATAACGAAAATAAACGAAAATAGAATGCAACTAAATGCATATTGATATTTTATGCTTGTTACAAAGGTGATAAACCAATTCAAGCTGATTAATGCAAATGCACCGACAGTCAGATACAAGGTTTCCAAACGATCTCTTTTTTTACGACCCATTAATACTATTCCGACTAAATAAGCAGGTGCAATAATGAGGTTTATAAATTTGTTTAAATGAGAGATAGGTGCATCGTAAAAACCGCCATTAACAATTAATTGAACAATAGGATTCAGGACACCTCCGATTGAAACAATTGATAAAATGGCAAAAAGCAATGTTGGAATATTAAATATATTAAACTTTTCTATATCTATTTTCTCGTCGTTGTTTTTAACTTTGGTAATTGTATTCACTTTTCCTACAGCAACATTTATTCCTTTATTGCTTCCATCTGCAACAATCGATACATTATCTACTGTTTTATTCTCTGAAAATGATTGATTCTTGGCATTACATAAAAAATCTGACTCCATAGAAGAATTTAATTTATCCTCGGATTCTACTTCAATAGTAGGCTCCACTTCATCAATCGGATTATTACTTTGAATCGAATTTTCATCAATAGTCGACACTATTGCCTGATTGTTGATAGTTTCAACTTTATTTCCACAAATCGGACAAAAAATATCATCCTCATTTAACTTACTCCCACATTTTTCACAAAACATTTTCATAATCTCCTTTTGCATCAAATTATTTAAAACATAATATCTTATCACTAAGCATAAGTGGTCCGTTTTCATCTATATCAACACATCGCCATACTATTGGTTCACCATAGTACGTTCCTAATGTAATATAATCTCCAACCGAAATTTCATACTCTGTTTCTGCATATGCCTACAAATCAACTGACGCAATAGATGAAATAATTAACACTAACGATAATAATAAACCCACTAACCTTTTCATAGTATTCTCCCACTAACATATTAATTTAGATATAATTATTTCATAGTTTATTCACATTTGCAATATGTGACCGAGGTTGTTGTAATATTTTTTCTTTAGGTAACATATTGAAAAAAAGCACTTAATTAGGTATATTATTACTGTTACCAATGTCACGATTTATGGTAACATCAGGAGGCTTATTATGCAGTTTGGAAAAATGTTAAAAGATTACATAAAAAAGCAAAATTTAACTATATATCAGCTTGCAAAAGAAACAGGAATTGACAGGAGTTTTTTACAAGGTGTTTTAAATGGAACAAGGAAATTGCCCAAAAAAAGATTTCCTGACATTGTAAATACCAACTACTTTACTGAAAATCAAATTCATAAACTTTGCGAAGAATATTTCCTTGAGCGTTACGGAAAAGAAAAAATCGAACGCTTTGAATATATAGAAAAAGGTACAACAGGAAAAATAAAAGAAGAACTAAACACTGAGTATCCAGCTGAAATAATTGAATTAAAAAAAGAAACCTCTTTTTATTCAGGAAAAAAAGAGGTTTTGAATGTTATTAACACATTATTAAGCAAAGGTACAATAAATAATTTCATTTCAAATTTTGATTTTTCAAATAATGAAATAAACAGAATAGTTTATAATTGTTGTAAGAAAGGTAAAATTAAAGATTTTTTTCACTTTGTTAATTTTGATAATTACAGCAATATACACAATATACAAATTATATTCAATTCCCTTCACTATGCAGAAATAGGTTATATTACACACTCATATAAAAAATATTCTGTTAATTCACTAATGCCGTATTTCATTATCGCAGATAACTATTTTCTGACATTTGATGAAACGGGTGAAAATGCTGTTTTGATAGATACAGCCCTTAAGTCACTTTTTTTAAAGAAAAAAATCAGTGACATAAAAAAGGACTGCCGCCCACTTATTATAGTTACTGATAACGCTTTGGAATATATGAAAACTATAAGTACAATAACAGCAAATACCTTATCAAGTATTATTGCAGGTTTTGACAACCAAATATGTCCAACTTTTATTACTCATGAAATTATTGAAGCAATTGCTACACCGGTGATTAAAAATATTCCTTCCATCGTTCAGCAATTAACCTCTCATTATAGTTTGACTCTTGGTAAAAACTCTAAAAATACATCTTTAACATTTCTATTAATTACATACGAAGCGATAGAAAATTTTGTAAATACCGGAATTATAGAGTCATTTCCAAAAGTTCTTGCAAATCCGGTGCCAAAAGAGATGCGCTCTCATTTTCTGAAAGTTCTTCTCGATAAAAACAATTTAGAAAAATTCGTTATTACAAATCCTAATATGTTCAAGTCTACCTATGATTTGAATTACCAAATAAATAATAACTACTTAGTAACTGCAACAAGCAGAGGATTGACTGACCCTAACGATTTCAATGGTTCAATAACCTATTATACAGACAGTGAGATCATTGCCGGTGACTTTAAAGACTACCTTGATTATCTTGCTATGTCCGAAAAAACATATTCGCAAGAAGTTTCAAGAAATATACTTGAAGCTTTCATTAAACAGTTAGAAGCTGAATAATTCAAATTGGTATTGGTGCTGTAAAAAAACAGCCAAATAAGAAAAGACTGCATTCTTTCCGAAAAGGTAGGAATGCAGTCTTTTTAGTGATATAATGTAGTTAAAAATGAAAACAAAAATCACTGAAAGATATTATACACCATATCAACTAAAATTATCACCGGAAATTACAAAAAAGATAAAAATTTCCGATCCGGTATATACATTCTGTGAGGTTTTTGATCATATTGACCTAAATAAACATC
>DAVZKM010000032.1:0-12758 GCA_052272245.1 Eubacterium sp. | reverse complement strand
TAGAAGCAGGTGTTCACTTCGGACACCAGACAAGAAGATGGAACCCTAAAATGGCTGAATACATCTTCACAGAGCGTAACGGCATTTACATCATCGACCTTCAGAAGACAGTTAAGAAGCTTGATGAGGCTTATATGTTCGTTCGTGACCTCGCTGCAGAAGGCGGCTCAATCATTTTCGTAGGTACAAAGAAGCAGGCTCAGGAGTCAGTTAAGGAAGAGGCTGAGCGTTGCGCTATGCCATATGTTAATGCAAGATGGCTTGGCGGTATGCTTACAAACTTCAAGACTATCCGTGGCAGAGTTGCTCGTCTTGCTCAGCTTAAGGCTATGAGAGAGGATGGCACATTTGACCTTCTTCCTAAGAAGGAAGTTGTTGGTCTTGAGCTTGAAATCGAGAAGCTTGAGAAGTACCTTGGCGGCATCACAGAGATGAAGAAGATTCCTGATGCAATGTTCATCGTTGACCCACGCAAGGAAAGAATTGCTGTATCAGAGGCTATCAAGCTTGGTTTACCAATCGTAGCTATCGTTGATACAAACTGTGACCCTGATGAAATCGACTACGTTATCCCGGGTAATGATGATGCTATCCGTGCAGTAAAGCTTATCGCAGGCGCTATTGCAAACGCAGTTATCGAGGGTAGAGACGGTAACGACACAGCAGAAGAAGCTACTGCAGAAGAAGCAAGCGAAGAAGCTGCTGAATAATTTAATATAACATATAACTATTTTTAGGAGGATAATATAATGGCATTTACAGCTCAGGACGTAAAGGCTCTTCGTGAGAAGACAGGCGTTGGTATGATGGAATGTAAGAAGGCTCTTGTTGAGGCTGACGGCGATATGGATAAGGCTGTTGACTTTCTTCGTGAAAGAGGTCTTGCAGCTGCTGCAAAGAAGGCAACAAGAATTGCTGCTGAGGGTGTAGTTCTTCCTTATTATGACGCTGAAGCAAAGAAGGGCGTTGTGGTAGAAGTAAACTCAGAGACAGACTTCGTTGCTAAGAACGAGAAATTTATGAACTTCGTTGAAGGTGTTGCAAAAACTATTCTTGCAACAAACCCTGCTGACGTAGAGGCTCTTAAGGAAGAGAAGTTCGACGGTACAGACAGAACAGTTACAGAAACTCTTAATGACCTTGTCCTTTCAATCGGCGAAAATATGAAAGTTCGTCGTTTCGAAAGAATGGACGGTGTTGTTTCAACATATATTCACGGCGGCGGCTCAGTAGGCGTTATGGTTGGCTTCGATGTTGCTGACGAGTCAAAGGCAGCTACTGCTGAATTTGATGCTATGGGTAAGAACGTTGCTATGCAGATTGCTGCTATGAGCCCTGCATATCTTGACGAGGCTTCGGTTCCTGCTGAGGTTGTTGAGCATGAAAAGACTATTCTTGCAGCTCAGATGAAGGAAGACCCTAAGATGGCTTCTAAGCCTGAAGCAGTTCTTGCAAAGATTGCTGCTGGTAAGATGGGCAAGTATTATAAAGAAAACTGCCTTGTTGATCAGGAATTCGTAAGAAGTGACCTTTTCCAGGGTGACGTTAAGGGCTATGTTGCTTCAGTTGCTAAGGAACTTGGCACAGAGATTAAGCTTAACGGCTTTATCAGAATGATGAAGGGCGACGGCCTTGAGAAGAGAGAAGAAAACTTCGCTGAGGAAATTGCAAAGCAAATCAACGGCTAATGCAACCGTAAACTAAATAAAAATCATCGCTTGAAACTCCCTGTTTTAGGGGCTTTCAGGCGATTTTTTTATACTTATTTCCGACCATACAAAATTTGCAAAACTATCATAAACTATTGAAAATATCGCAACTTATCATCCTGTTTTGAGTCAAATTCAAGTCGCTAAAATGGTCACTTTTTTTGACTCAAAACCTTTTATATTTGTGTCCTGAAAATTGGACTGCGCTACTTTAGAATTACACATTTTAAATTATATTATTAAAATGTGTATGCAATTTAGTAACTATATGATATAATTAGTGTTAGATAAAATAATGATTGATTTTGTTGATTAGATGTTTGGTGAGGTTTAAAATGGATATCTCCGCATTGATTACTAGTATTCAAGATTTTGCTCCGGAATTATTAAAATCATATTGTATTGTAAACGGAAGTATTATGAAACTTGATGAAGTACAAAATATGGGCTATGAAAAATTTTCTCTCTACTCGAAGGAAATAATGCCATTACGATTATATAGATATTACCCTAATCTCGAAACAGTAGATAAGAATACGGGGAAGACTACTAATTATTCAATCCAAGCATTAGAAGAAAATACCGTTTTTCTTCAGACTCCAACAGCGTTTGATGATGTGTATGATTCTGATATAAATGTTGAGTATTCTATATATGAGCGTCTTCGATTAATTGAATATTGCAAACGATGTGGTCGTACTGTTGATAAAAATCAACCTTTAGAGGATATAGGTAATGTCTTAACAAAAACTTTATATTATTATTACCTGGCAAATAATAGTCTTGACAATGTGTTCATTAAAAAGCCAAGTTTTGAAATTGAAAATCTTTCAAATAAACTGTTTTTAAAATATGTTATCATAGAACTTCATAAAACATGTGATTTTGGAAATGCTGTAGCAAATGCAATACAATCAGAATATTCCGATTACATATCATCATTAAAAAATACATTTAGGATTACTTGCTTTGCTACGACACCATATTCGCAACTTATGTGGGGTGGTTCGTATGCGAATTGTCATAAAGGATTTTGTATAGAATATACTGTTCTGCCTGACGCAGAAGAATATAAAGACGTTTATTTTAATTTGTTTCCAATGATATATTCTAAAATTCGTATGGATATGACTGCAAAATTGGTTTCATTTAAAGATGAAAATATCACAGAGGATGCACTTTGGGATATATATTTTAACGGAGCACTAAGGAAAAGTATAGATTGGGCATTTCAAAATGAATGGAGATTACTGTTGCCTCTTCATGGAGATGATAGCAATTACAATGTAAAGTTTTTTCCTATAACAAAGGTTTATCTTGGCAATCGAATGGAACCAGAAAATCGAAAAAAGATCATTGAGATATGCAACAAAAAGAATATACCTTATGTTGGCATTAAAAGGAATTCTCAATATTTTGAAATGCAAGATTGTGAAATAAAATGCGAAAATTGTCCACAATATAAAAACTTTAATAAATAGATAAAAATACAATATTTGCATTAATTTAAATATCAATAAATAATGAAAAAACTAATACATTATATTATATTGTTAAGTATATAATGTTTTAATGGTGGTGATATGATGGACTTGTTATTAAATGATATTCTGCACTTGTCGCAGGAAGAAATAAACAACAGTAAAATCGAATTTAATATGCAAGCCGGAAGTGGTGGCCAACCATTTATTGATAGATGGCTAAAGCATACGGAAGAAGAAAAAGCCAGTGGTACTTGCAAAGATTGTTCCTACTGGGGTTGGTATGGAAAGCAGAGAAATTTTTATCCCGGGCAATGGGTTTTCAGCTTTGCAAGAATGCAAGAGGATGAGTGGTTGCTTATATCTGTAGCAAAGATAATAGATACGCCTGCTAATGACTGGGCGAATGTTCAGGTATTAGAAGAATATACGCCTTTGTTTGGAAGACTGATTATCAAATGCAAAAAAGGAAATACATTCTCAAGATATGTATTTAATTTGCGTAAGTACCTCGACCAAACTATTGTGAAGGAAATTCTGCCTTGTATTTATAGTGGTGAGAAATTTGAAGGCTATGATAGAGTACACTTGCCATTTCATAGATTGTCAGACATATTTAATGGTAGAATATTACCTACCTATTATGAGGCATTAAAGAAGATAACTGGAGTATATTGTTTGACCGATACCCATACTGGAAAATTATATATCGGATCTGCCACAGGAGAAGAGGGCGTGGCTCAAAGATGGGGTAATTATTTGGATTCAAAGCATGGTGGTAATAAAAAACTTATTGCACTTTATGAGCAGAAAGGCGAGGAGTATTTCGAGAAGTATTTTACATATACCTTGTTAGAATATTTTGGACTTTCATATGATCCAATAAAGATTCTGGAAAGAGAGCAATATTGGAAAAAGTGTTTAAACACCATTAAAAACGGATACAACGATAATTAATGACTGGAGGTGACCACGGTGGCAGATATAAATCAGATACATGAGTTCGCTTTGAAGTGGATTGATAAATTCAGAGACCAGAAAATAAATTACATAGAACTTGTTGACCACTATATGGCAGATGATTGTGTTGCACTTGGTTTTGAGATGGACTGTGGTAATGCCTTTGAACGTGTTTATGGTGCAGCTGTCTTCAACAGTGATGAATTAGATAAAGTCATTGATGACATTACTGATATTTCATTGCTTGGTTCTGCTATTTATTCTCGATGGCGATATTTTAATCACTGGGCATACACAGGTGAAGAAATTCTTGAACCGAAGAATCGTGCATGGTTCATTCTTGCACTTAGTAGACTTGCCTTGTTGAGCGGTGAAAATAGGTTCATTTTCAAGGGGACATTAAGGAAGATGCGTATCATTTCCAACAGCATCTGTTATGGCCCCTGTCCTGAACCGGAGGATGAAGTAGAACAACATCTGACTGTAAACACTGATGGTAGAGTATGGTTTTCTGCCTATACTTTTGGTGATAGATCTGCTAAGTATACGAAATCGAGAACTAATAATTTTAGTATTGGTGGTATTGCAGCAACGGAGCTTCTAAATAAGGTGGCTGCCTATTTTAGCCAAGAATACATTGAGGTGTTTGCTACCGATATCGGTAATTGGGTTATGGAACTGACAAACACCGAAGGCAAGACATATAAATTCAGAGGCTCTCTGTGTGCAAACTTCGATTATGAAGGCACAGATTTATCAGACCTCGTCCGTGATACTGTTGGTATGGATGATTTGTACGTGTTTGATGGAAACTGTAAACCGGATGTGATAAATAAAATCACTCTGGATTACCACAGGGTCACAGAAATAAAACCCGGCCAGAAGCCGGAAGACACAGAGCCGGAATTTGTAACATTGGATTATACCGAGCGTTTGATTATCGATAGAGCCACGGAAACATTGGAGCATATTCAGAATATTGGTACCGGGTGCAAGGTTTCTCGTAAGTATGAAATCGAAGGCGGAATTGAAAGCCTGCTTGAAAATTTTGATGCAGAGGACTTGTTTACCCGCATTCAAGGAAATCCTGATGATGTGATAGATACACCAAATGAAACCAAGAATTACACCATAACAATCGAGTATAAGAAAAATCCGAGCCGTACCATTACGGGCAGCTACGATAAAAACGGTCTGCCGGAGGACTTTGCAGATTTTGCGGAAACGGTGTTTGACTTCATTCATTTCTACGGTTTGGGAGAAATCCTCGACCCATCGGTCTACGGCAAAGCAAAACGCCGCAAGTCGGAATACATCTTTTGCAGCGTTACCTTTGACGAAGGATATAAGAGTTATTATTATCTGACTGAGGACGACAGTATTGAAATCGGTGATTTTGTGCTTGTGCCTGTGGGCAAGGACAACCATGAGGCGGTTGTAGAGGTAGTAAATATCGAATATTTCAGCGAAGAAAATGTTCCGCTGCCCGTTGAAAAGACAAAACGAATCATCCGCAAGTGTACGGATGAGGATTTCGACCCGCCTGCGGAATAGAAAAAAGACATGGTAATATGAGCGAAGATTATACGAATTTAAAATATGAACTTATACCCTATGATAACTTTGTAGGTTCAGATGCATTTGATTTTGACAAAACCGTTTATGATTTGAACAGCCAAATTGAACTGTTATCAAGTCAAGCGGATAACCTGGATTATATTGTCGCTGTTTTCTTCTTTTGTCACTTGTAGCATCAAAGCAGGTCAAGCTCCAATTAATCTTGAAAAAATTATTTATATATGCTATACTCTATATATGCTATACTCAATGTATAGACAATATAACAAAGAAAAGAGGTAAATTTATGATTTGTAAAAATTGTTCAACTAATTTTGACGACAGTGCGGCTTACTGCCCATACTGTGGTGCGCCTAACGATATGGCTCAAGGCGGTCAACAAAACGCTCAAAATTATCAGCAAAGCCCAAATGAGTATTACAACCCAAACGCACAGCAGGGCGGTCAATATTATTATAACGGTCAGCCGAATACGCAGCAGGATATGAATTACAATCCTGAGCAGTTGAATACTGAGCCTACTAAGGAAAAGCTTGTAGCAGGTTTGCTTGCAATATTCATTGGTACTTTAGGTATTCATAAATTTTATCTCGGATATACTAAAAGCGGCGTTATTATGCTTCTTGTATCACTTCTTACTTTTGGAGCCGGTGCATCTGTTATGGCTGTAATTTCGCTTATTGAGGGCATACTTTATTTAACAAAGTCAGATGCACAATTTTATCAAACCTATGTCCAAAATAAAAAAGAATGGTTTTAAATATGTTTTTGAAGGCTATTAATTAAAAGAGCTTAGTAGCGGCGAGCTGAGTTTGCCTTTAATAAATGTTTATATAAAAATAACCGAGTAGGTCTCAAACTTACTCGGTTATTTTTATAATTCGATTTTATCAAGCGGGGTTATATTTAATTTTTTTAGATATTTTTTCGCTTTTTCAAGATTTTCTTTATCGTCGTAAACGTTGGGATTATGAGCGTCAAGACCGATAACGACGTCGTTTTTGACTTCGCTTACAATCTGCCAAAAATCCTTGTTAGGATAATTGCGCTTGTCAGTGTAGCCCAAAAAGTTAAATTCAACCGGAATATCAAGCTTTTTCAGTTCATTTGCCATATATGTCATTTTTTGAATATAAAGTTTATTGTCACCCTTAAAATTAATCAAATCAGGGTGCGCAATATATGTAAAAAGTCCGCTTTTTGCGCCGAGAATTACCTGACTTATATATTTGTCAAGCACAGCAGGAGACTTAGTCTGCGAGCCTGTATATATCGCATAATCCTCATATTCATTGTCAACATAATGCTGACCTAAAATCAAATAATCATAATCAAGACTTTTTAAAAACTCAATTTCCCTGTCAATAAGCCTCGGATAATATTCAAGCTCAAAGCCGAGTTTAATATCAATTTTGCCCTTGTATTTTTCCCTAAGTTCTTTTATGCTGTCAGCGTAATTTTGTGCGTCACTCGGAAGCATTCTGAAACTGCTGACATAACCGTTTGGAAAAAGATACGGCGCATGGTCGGAAAAGCCGATTAAATTATATCCGTTTTCAATTGCTTTGATTACATATTCCTCATCAGTACCTTTTGCGTGGTGACAACGGTACGTGTGGGTGTGAAGATTAAACATTTATTTCACGCTTTCAATGAATTTAATAAAGCCTGCTTTGCCCTCGTTGTTTCGTGAGTAAACGCCGCACTGCTCAAGAATAGAAGTAAATACGATTCCGATTTCTTTTTGTAAAATCTTTTCGCAGTTGTCCGCTGTAATGTTGTACTTGTCCATAATCATATCAGCCCACTGCTTGTGGCTTGCTATAGCCTCAATTGAGTCAATGTCCTTGCCGGATACCATTGCATCCTTAAGAAGCGCCATTTCGCCTTTAAGACGGCTTGGAAGCACTGCAAGGCCCATAACCTCGATAAGACCGATATTTTCTCTCTTGATATGGTGGTATTCAGGGTGCGGATGATAAAAGCCTAAAGGACATTCCTCTGTCGTAATATTGTTTCTTAAAACTAAGTCAAGCTCAAATTTGCCGTTTCTCATTCTTGCAATTGGGGTGATGGTGTTGTGCTTTTCACCGTCAGTTTCGGCATAAATGAATGATTCTTCGTCTGTATAGTTTCTCCAAGCGCTGAGGATTTTATCTGCAAGCTCAACAAGCTCAAGCTTATCCTCGCTTGCAATTCTTATAACGCTCATAGGCCATTTGACTATGCCTGCTTTAACGTTTTCATAGCCGTTAAATATAACCTCTGTTTCAATTGGCGCTTTAGCCATTGCAAATTCGTAGTTTCCTCCCTGAAAATGCTCGTGAGTGAGAATTGAGCCGCCGACAATAGGCAAATCTGCATTTGAGCCTATAAGGTAATGAGGGAAAAGCTCGACAAAATCAAGGAGCTTTTCAAATGCGCCTCTGTCTATTTTCATAGGCGTGTGCTCGGCATTAAATACTATGCAATGCTCGTTGTAGTATACGTAAGGCGAATACTGCATAAAGAAATCGTCACCGCCGAGTATCATAGGAATAATTCTGTGGTTTTGACGTGCCGGGTGGTTAATTCGCCCTGCATAACCCTCATTTTCCTTGCATAAAAGGCATTTGGGGTATGATGCATTTTTCATTTTAAGAGCAGCGGCAATGGCTTTAGGGTCCTTTTCGGGTTTTGAAAGATTGATTGTAATGTCAATGTTGCCATACTCTGTTTCGGTAATCCACTTTAAGTCATTTTTAATTCTGTATCTTCTTATGTAGTCGCTGTCTTGACTTAATTTGTAGTAAAAATCGGTTGCCGCCTTAGGCGAATGTTCATAAAGAGAGTTGAATTTGTTGATAACATAACTCGGTCTCGGAGTGATAAGACCCATAATTTTAGTGTCAAAAAGGTCACGGTAAACAATGCTGTCCTCGCAAAGTCCGTTTTCAACCGCATAATCAAGAATGACGGCTAAAATCTTTTCAAGGTCGCTTTCCTTTGCTTCACTTTCTTCATAAGCGTCAAGCTTTAAAGCCTCGCAAACTCTGTTGATTGCCCAAATTTCGTCCTCTTCCTCAAGCATTTTATTATCAATGCCGTATTTAACAAGTGATTTTATTGCTTTAAAAATATTCATAGCCATCTCTCTTTTCTGATTTTTCGTGTATATTATAATGTTTATCTATATTATTTTCAATAATATTAAGCAAATTTTGTTGATTTTTTATATCAAATCTCTGATTTTGAATTTTTTGAACAAAATGAACGAACTCGGCTCGGATTCGTACAAAATTCCTATATGCTCATCATCAATTCTCGTAAGGCAGGAATAGGCGAAAAAGCCTTTGTTTACCACGGTTTCGCTGTACCAATTAATGCCTGAAACTCTGCCTTTGGTCTTGTAGAATTTACCGACGGTAATCACACCGTTTGAACGTGTTTTGTCATTGGGGTGCGAGCAAAAAACATAGTCGCCGATGCTGATTACACTTTTTTGGCATTTCGGGGCATAAAGGTCTGTTTTGCCTGCGTTTATCCACGTTTTGCCGTCATCGTAGGAGATTGACATAGGCGTTTTGCCGTATCTTTTCGCCCTGCCAAGCCCGATTATTGCGCCGCTCGGTGCTTGCACCATTTGCCATTCGTCAACATTTTCGGCATAAGGGTGACCTGCCATTCTGTGCCAAATTTCGCCATCGTCAATTGAGTAAATTGATACAGCCTGCTTTCTGTCAACATAAAGAGGCATAATAACTCTGCCTTTGTGAGTGGTAAGCCCTACACCGGGCGCAACACCTAAAAACGTTCCGTCTTGCTTGATTAAAACCTGACCTGTAATGTCCTTTGGCTTGCTCCAGGTTTTGCCGTTGTCCGAGCTTCTTAAAAGATACAAGTAACTTCTTTTCGGTGCCTTGAGAGGTGCACCGAATGTTGTTCTTGCCCCGACTTCGTTGATATCTGACGGCGACTTGCCGTTTAAATGAATGTTGCCGAGATAAGCCTCACCGTTATATAATTCTCCGTTTTCATAGTCAACGGTCATACCCGTATCTGTGTATCGGTGGTTTAGCACGTGACCGTTTTTGTCTATAACGTAAAATTTTCCGTCTCTGTCATAAAGAGTAGGGCGCATTTCTTTATTGTAAAGCGCATAAGGTGATTTCTTTTTGTCAAGTATGCTTCTTTTGTGAAGTCCTTTGCATTCGGGATAAAAATCAACCAAAAGCAATATGTCGCCGTTTGGAGCAATCGCCATGCAAGGGTCAATGTAAAAAGCAGAGCCGTAGCACTCGTCGCTGAGCATTGTTTTTCTTGCGGGCGGTATAGCAATAATTTGAATGTCGCTCCACGTCTCTCCGCCGTCCTCGCTTCTTCTTACCGCAAGCTCAATATATCCCCAGTCAGCACCGCAGCTTTGCCTGTCAATAGCAGCAATGAGCGTGTTGCCGCTTCTGATAAGGCTTGGAATACGAAACGCATTTCCGCCGTTTGAGCTGTTGCTCAACGTGGTCAATTTTTCATCTAAAAAATCAGGATTATTTCCGCAAAATATTACTTTTTCACCGCTCATAATTAAGACCTCTAAAATATTTTCTAAGACTATAATATCATAAGTTAAAATTTTTTGAAAGAGTATTTTATAAAACACTTGAAAATCTTTCCTTAAACAGTTACAATATAATGGAAATATTAAAGAAAAGGAGGAATTGTAATATGCTTTGGGAACTTAAAAAGATTTGGTACAGAATTTACCAGAGAGTTTTTAAGGTTGCAATGTGTTTTATGGATTGGTCCGAGCCTCAACTTCTTGAAGGCGCAGGCAGTGTTCTTAAATTGCCTGAGTTCATAAAGAGCAAAGGTGTCAACAAGGTTTTAGTCGTGACTGATAAAGGGCTTATGAGCTTAAATCTTCTTGATCCTTTATTCAAGAAACTGGAAGAAGTTGGAGTGGAGTACGTTGTTTATGACGGTGTTCAGCCTAACCCTACAATCCCTAACATTGAAGAATGTAAGGATATGTATGTTCAAAACAACTGTCAGGGCATTATAGCATTCGGCGGCGGTTCTTCAATGGACTGCGCTAAGGCAGCAGGTGCAAGGGTTGTAAAGCCTAAGCAGTCTGTTCGTGCTATGAGAGGTCAGCTTAAAGTTCATAAGGCACTTCCGCCGTTCTTCGCTGTTCCTACAACAGCAGGTACAGGTTCGGAAACAACTGTAGCAGCAGTAGTTACCGACCCTGAAACTCACGAGAAGAATGCCATTAACGATACTTGTCTCAGACCTAAGTACGCTGTACTTGACCCTGAGCTTACAGTAGGCTTGCCGCCTCACATCACTTCTACAACAGGTATGGATGCTCTCACTCACGCAGTTGAGGCTTATATCGGTAAGAGTAATACTAAGGATACAATCAGGGAAGCCGAAGAAGCTACAAAACTTATTTTTGACAATATCGAAGAGGCATACAATAACGGCAAGGACCTTGAGGCAAGAGGAAATATGCTTAAAGGCTCATACCTTGCAGGTCGTGCATTTACTCACGCTTATGTAGGTTATGTTCACGCTATTGCTCATAATCTCGGCGGCTTATACGGCACACCTCACGGTTTAGCTAATGCAGTTATTTTACCTTATGTTCTTGATTACTATGCAGACGCAGCTTATCCTCAGCTTGCAAAGCTTGCAGATATCGTAGGCGTCGGCAAAGGACTTGACACAGCAGGCAAGGGCAAGGCATTTGTTGAGGCTATCAGAACTCTTAACAAGAATATGAATATTCCTGAAAAGTTCGATTTCATCAAGGAAGAAGATTTGCCTATTCTTATTGAGCGTGCTCTTAAGGAAGGTAATCCGCTTTACCCTGTACCTAAGATTATGGATAAGAAGGATTGCGAAGCAGTTATTCGCTCCTTTATGGCTTAATCTCAGTATATTTAATATACATAAAATAATAGACAGTCGATTAATTTCGGCTGTCTTTTTCTGTTTTTGTCGTTAAATTACTTGAATATATTGTCATAATATGCTATATTTTATGTGTATAGTTGTGTTTAAACTGTCTATTTTTTTACTTGGGTGAATTATGATGAAAAAAATTACTTCTTTAATTATGGTTCTTGCAATGCTTGTGACTACTCTTTTTTGCTTTAATGTGACATCAGCGTTTGCCGCTAATCCGACGAGCGGTACTTGTGGCCTTAATGTTAAGTGGAATTTGAACACAACTACGGGTGTTCTTACTCTTACGGGCAAAGGTGCAACTAAGGATTATGGCGAAACTCCATTGAAAGGACTTGCTCCTTGGAATGAATCAAGAGATAAGATTAAGAGTATTGTTGTGGGTGAGGGTATTACCTCGCTCGGTCAACTCCTTTTTAATAAATGTACTGTTGCCGAAAGTGTTTCATTACCGTCAACACTTACTAAAATGAGCGATACCAAAGTTTTAAACTACGGTACATTCCGTGAATGTACTTCGCTTAAATCGATTACTATGCCTGCAAATCTTGAAATGATTGGTCCATATTGTTTTCTTCAATGTACTTCGCTTACCACTGTTATTTTAAACGATAAGCTTAAGTCAATCGGCACACTTGCATTTAATAAATGCACTGCGCTTAAATCTATCAAATTTCCGGACAGCCTTACTTCAATCGGCTTGAGCGCTTTTGAAGATTGCACGGACCTTACAACTGTTACTTACGGCATGGGCATGAAAGAAACAGGTAATACGGCATTCAGAAATGCAAGTGTATCTAAAATTAATTTTTCATCAAGTATTACCCAGGTGTCTGCATGGGGCTTTTATGGCTGTAACTTTGTTAAACTTGAAATTCCCGAAACCGTAACAAAAATTAATATTCGTGGTTTTGCAAACTGTACCGCTTTGCAGGAGGTTACGGTTTATAATCCCAACTGCGTATTTGACGGTATCGGTCAAACCGATGCAAGCGGAGGTAAAGACCCTTTCAACGGATCTCAGCAAAGCCTTGTTGTTAAGGGGCACTCAAATTCAACTGCCCAAACCTATGCTAAAGCAAAG
>DAVZKM010000031.1:0-12798 GCA_052272245.1 Eubacterium sp. | reverse complement strand
AATAATCTTAATAATAAAACTGCGTAAAGCGGATTGCTCTACGCAGTAGTGGTCGAGGTGACAAGACTTGAACTTGCGGCCTCTGCGTCCCGAACGCAGCGCTCTACCAAGCTGAGCTACACCTCGAAATATTAAATTGAAGCACTGACATACAACATACAAGAGTATATACGAAAAGAAGAAAAAAGTCAAGAGAAATTCAGCTACTTTTCAACATACAGAGCAAAAAGCAATGAAAGAATTAATCTTTCATTGCTTTTTCATTAAGTGTTTTCGCCTATCTTATACAAACATAGCAATATGAAATACCCGACTCATTAAGACAAACAACTTCGTTCATAACACCCTTAAGGTTTTGATATACTCTAAGAGTTTTTCTGTCATCTTTTAAAATCAAACCGTTTGTAGTACCAAAGGCAGAGCCATAAGCCGTATAAATATAGCCTTTTCCATTTGCCGCATCCCAAACGTGAGGGGTAACGCCTGTCGGAAAAATAATAACTGCGCTCGGATTAAACGGGCAAGCGGTTGCAATATCACGAATACTTTCATTATTGCCATAATAAATATTGCAATAAACATTCGTATTCCATTTGTTTCTGTCCTCCTCAGATACGTGGCAGGACATATCGTTTTTATGGTTTACTATTTGCTTATCGATAATCAAATTATCATTACAAAAATCTTCTCTTTTAGGTTTGTCCCCACCGAGCCAAAGATTAAGCCCTATTTCCGTTTTATTTGTGCTGCTCATTGTGCACCTCCTAAACTGTCAATAAAATTAAATGATATTTTTGCAATTTTATCCCAATCGTCTGCATTATAATCAAGTGCATCAAGCGTATCAAAATCATAAATACCCTCATTTGCCTGCATAACAACACCGGGACAAATATATTTTTCAAAATAAGAAATATTTTTTAAAATTTGTGATAAAAAAGACTCTTTACTGCCGGCAACAGAAAAAACAAAATTTGATACGCTAAACGTCATATTTTCATCAAAAGTTTTCAAACATTCCTCTTTAAATTCATCAGATTTATATTTAACAAAACCTTGCGATAAGCCTTTTTGAACATTTTCATAGTTAATCTCATCCAAATCGAGTAAATTGCGCATCATTTTAATGCCGTAATTCTCAGCCGAATCAAAAAACACTTCAGAAAGTATTTTATCAAAATATTTTTCAACAAGCGTCATTCCTGCATCAACAGCTTTAATCATGGCATAATTGAATCCGTTTCTCCTTGTGTTCAAATTAAGCGCAGACAAAAGCGATGCAAGTCTAAAAATGCGTGTATTGCTAACATTCATAAAGTTCGACCTCCAAATTGTCAAGAAGAATATAACCGTCGCCGTCGCAAAGGATACAATCTCCCAAAACATTCGTTCCGCTTATTTCAACGCTTTGAACGCCGTCGATTTTCAGTGCCGCCTTTCTTATCTCATCAAGCGAAATATTATAGTTTATTTTATTGCGTGTTAAAATTTCATAAATGTTATCATATATTTCTTGCTTTTGTGCCGTCTCATCAGAAATACTGTCAACATTAGCCTTGACCTTTATTGATACATGCGTCTTTTTTGCATAATCAATACGGATTTTAACGCCAAACAGTTCAATTTGCGGAAATGCATTTTTTATACCTTCCAATTCTTCGCTTTCGAGTTCTCCGGGGCAAGAAACAATTACCCTAACCCTGCCCGGGGTGTCGCTTTGCTTTATTGAGCAATCCTTAATATTGCCAATGTTTTTAATTTCAAGTTCAATTGAACGTTTATTAAAATAATTAAGGGGAATTTTAAATGTTGACATAATTCTTTTTCTAAACGAGCCATCGCTTTCGTCGTCACTTCCGCCTGTTATCGGATAAGAATTAAACGCATATTCAATCCCCGACGGAGGATTAACAAGAGTCAGCAAACTGTCGCCCTCTGAGTTGTATTTTTCTCCGTTTCCCAAAGCGGTGCAGGAAACCGATATACTTGTTTCGCCCGCTTTAAGAATAACCGTTTCATCTGTTGAATACTGAATGAGCGGATAATTCGTTTTTGAGCAAACGGTTCCCTTTTCAATAACTATATCGCTTGCAATTGCCTCATTAATGCCAAATGTAAGCGTGCCTTTTGCTTTAGTACCGAGCTTCCTTTTGCAATCACGCAACGCACCGTGACGGTCAAGATACTCTCCCGTTGCAGTTTGAACAAACGCTTGTTTTAAAATAAAATCGCCGTAGCATGATAAACCGTAAAGTTCGCTTGCAATTGCTTCAAGCTTTTTTTCATCAATTGAATTTTCAACAATTTCCCTGCCGAGTTCTTTATTATAAGCAGCTTTCATATTCTGCAGAATTTCATTATATGTAGACTTCATATTACAACGTACACCTGCCTTTCCTCATTATTAATAAGTGCGTCAACCGTAATTAAATTATCGTTTTTGATATATGTAACATTTTTAACATATACCCCGTCAAGCTTTGATAAAGCCATTCTGATAAATGACAGCATAAGCCTTTCATTTTCTTTCGCCTCATATATTCTGCTGCCAAAATTTTTGTCAGGATAGAATGTTCCTTTTTCGCAATAAACAGCCGAGCGGCACAAATTAATAATATCGACAATTTTTTCATTAATATCACTCAATAATTTTGCCCTCCTTTGATATAACCAATCCGTTTATCACTATGCTTCCGTCATTTTTGAGGTGAATATATGCGCCGGAAAGAGATGAGATTTTAATTTCTCCGTATTCAACATTTGAGCTGTCGTTTTCAACTCCTATGCAAACCTGCTCTCCTCCGCCTTGAGTAAGCAAAAGTCTTTCACCCTTAGGTATGCAAAAATTGTAACCGTAGGGAGAGTAAAAATTAACATTTCTTTCAACGCCTGTTGAAGTTGCCTCAACAGCACCGTTTGAACTCATAGTAACCTTGCCGCATTCAACTGCCGGCACTTTTTGTTCTTTAATAACCTGCTTGCTAATCCACATAATTTACCTCCGAAATATCAATATTTTTTCTTAAAATAAGCTTTGTTTGCTCAGCGTTTTCATCAATGGAATAAACCTTCTCAAAAAGCAGATAATCATCAAAATCACCAAGTTTACCGCTGTAATTAAACCGCTGTAAAAGTTCGCTTTCAATATAACCTTTAAGATTTATTTCAAGACGCCTATAATCCTTGAACGAATCTTTGAGGATTTTAGAAACTTTATAATTTCTCTGCCAACTCGGAAGCGCCGCAAGATTTACATATCTTTGCCTTGAAAATCCTAATTTTTCAGCAAGCTGCGAATAGGTGTGGCAATCGTAAAGATACGAAAATTCCTTTTTATAATTAACTGCCGAAATCGGTTCGCTTCGATTTATTATGCTTTTGGCTGAAATTATCGAAAAATCATTAAGGTTTAATATATTTTCGCTCGGTTTCAGAATAAAAATTTCATTATCGGCATTAATCCTTATTGAATTGCCGGTAATTGTTGAAACAAGCGAATTAATGGCACCGTAAAGCGAAGAACCGCTTGATACTTCATATTTTTTAAACGTGCAAATATCGTCAAGCTTATAAGAAAATCCAAACGGTTTTGCATAAGCGTCAAACAGACTTCGAGCACTCGGACGATTATATGTATAAGCGAAAGCATCGTTGTCAACCAAAAGGCAGGCGCTTGAACGGGCATAAATATATGTTTCAAATCCTCTTTCATCAGCAGTTGTCCTCTGGCAATCGCAATAGCCGTTAAATATCAGTCTGTTATTTTTATAAGCATATACTCTCTCGATTTCATCAAGCGATTTGCCGCCGATAATTTTAATGCTGAGACTGTCGCAAGCAACCTCTGCCGTCTGTGTTAAAACGGTTGAAACAATACCGCTCGGTATTATTTCCTTTCCCAACGTTGTCACTAAAACAATTTTCATCTCAGCTTCACCCTGTCACCTTTCTTTATTGAAAACGGGCTTTCTATATCATTTACTTGCATAATTTCGTCAACACTCATATTTGCCCTTGCCGCAATATCAAAAGCATTATCCCCGTCATATGCAACAATATAATCGAGAGGTGCGATTTCCTTTTTATCATCACATACCTGAGTAAACTCAAATTCATACTCGATTTTACCAAGCGTTGCGCTTGAATCATACTTAAACTCGGTAAAAATTGCCTCAATAGGATAAAGCGACGGGCAATGAAGTTCGCCGGCACCGCCCTGCCTTAAAAGATATGACAGGCGAGCGCATTTTTCATCTGCATCGTCTGAGAAAAAAGCACCCTTTCCTTTAACTATAATCGGTTTTTGTGATATATCCTGAGTAATTCCTTTTCCGTCATAGACTGAAGTGTTTGAAACATCACGAGATGTAATAACCTGAATATATGACGGATTTGTATCAAACACAAAGTCCTTAAATCTCATCTTAAATTCTTTCATTATTCACCTGCGGATTTATCATATCTATTTTTATCAAGACGGATAATTTCGCTTATGATTTCCGCCTGTTCATATTCCTCGTTCACCGCTTTCACCTCCGAAATCAATATTTGTACCGAATGAAAAATAACCGTTAAGCCTATATCCTTTGGCTTGCTTTACATATTCAAGAGGCTGTGCTTTTATTGAAGTAATGTTGAATTTTTGGCTTACTCTGCAAATATTTAAAAACACATCCTTTGCAAAAGCAGAATTATTTTTCTCAGTGAATACACCGACCTTAATTTTGACATTTGCATATTTTTTATCATCACCAAGTTCTATCGGCGTAATTTCCATTTCGTCAAGACCGACACAAACAAATGTATTTTTTATTTCACCGGCATAAGATACATTTTCAAAAGGCTTGATGATTTTAATATTTTTAAAAAAATAATCAGCCTTAAGAGCTTTTGCAAAGGTGACTATAAAATCATTAATATTCATCGTATCTTGCCTCCTTAATTTCTCTTAAAATACCTGTATAATAAATAACCTCGTCATTTATTTTCACTGCATTTTTTCTCAAAAATTTATACTTTCCCAACGAAGTTTGCAAATATCCGTTATCGCTTATTTCCATAATATTGTGAGTTTTCGGACCAAGATACAAATGATATCTTGCTTCATTTATTCCAAGTTCCATAACATCATCGTCAAATGCACTGCTCTTCTTTCGCCACAAGGGATTTACGGTGCATTTAAACGGCATTGAGTTCCATTCTCCGTCATAAAGCGTCGCCTCAATCCCGATTTTATCAAGATGATTTTTTATAATATATCCGCTTCTCATATTACACCGCCTCAAAAGCAAAATAATTGTTTTTAATCAGCGAGGCACACTGCTCAAGAGCAAAATTGTATATTGCCCTTGCATTTTCAAGCGCAGAAGACGTGTCAAGCGAATATGACACATCTCCTGCCTTAAACGAAGTGATACCGTCTGACTGATTAGTAAGCATATATCGATAATAAGCCTTTGCGGCGCAAAGAAATATTACACAGGAATTGTTTTCGTCGTCGCTGCTTTTCAAAAGTGAATTTATATATTCACTTTCCATTTCAATAAGCGATTGATATTTTTTTGCATCTTCTTCGCTCAAAGACGAAAGAGTGATAAACTCCTCTTTGATTTTACTTAAATCAGTCATAATAAAACTCCTTATTCTGCCTTAACAAGCATAGCAACGGCATCAGGAAAAATGTTTGAGAAACCAACAATTGTAGATACTGTTGCCCTTTCAATCTGACGGTCAATAAGTTTGTCAAAATCTGTTGTAATGTCTGACGCAATTACTCTTTCAAACGCATAGTTTTTATCAATTGCAATAAGGGTATCGGAATCCATTTCCTTTAAGCAAAAAACCTCTGCGCCGAAAGGAGTAACCATTCTGCCTGTGCCATGAAAATCGAGTCCTGCGTTTGCATCTCTCATTTCAGGTAATTTAAGAAGTCTTGCAAATGACTTAGGGTCAACAATTATTGTTGTAAGATTGTAAGGCTTCATCTTTGTGTAAATATCAATAAGATCATCATAAGTAAATGTATCACCGGTATATGTAATCTTATTTACGGTTGCTTTGTCAATTGTTGCAAGTGCATCATAAGTCTCATAATAGACCATATTTTCACCGATTCTGCGAAGTGTGATCGAGAAAAGGTCAAGCTTTTGGAACTTGATTGCCTCATATGATGCGGAAATCATTTTACCGTATTTTTTAAGCTTGGTAAGCTTTTCTTGAACAGTAATCTTTACATCTGAAAACGCATCACCCTCGACGACATTTAAGAAATCAACCAAATCGCTTGTTTCTGTAAGCGAAATAGACCTGTAATCAAGCGAATCAATATAAGATGTTGTTGCAATGATTTTGTCTACGGTGCATGCATCCCTCATACCGAGTTTGATAGAACGGGATACAAATTCAGGGAAAAGAGCTGCTGAATCAGAAGTTTGGAAAAACTTTGAAACCGTATCGCAGTTTTTGCCTGAAACCTTAATGTCAAATCTTTTAAGCTGACGTTCATATGCGTCGAGACCTTCAAGAGATGTGCCTTTGTAGTTTTCTGACGGGTCAAGTGATTCAAGTGCCTGAGTGAAAGACTTACCTGTGGTGTATAAACTTTTTTCAATTCTAATGTTATCGTATGACATAAATTAATTCCTCCGTTGATTATAATTTAAATTGATTTACTGTATTATTTGTTTTTGTGTCATTACTTTTAATTTGAAGATGAACGGTGCTTTCACGGTTTTTCTTTGTGAAAGCTTCTTTAAAGGACAAAAGTTCCTTTGCGGTCATAACCTGTGCCACAGATGAAAAAGCCTTAATATCCATCTCCGGCATAGCCTCGGCACAAAGCTTTATAACCTCGTTTGAAAGGCTTTTCTTGTACTTTCTGCCAAGCTCTGCCTCATCCTCAAGTGCATCAACATAATTCAAAAGCGAATCAAGCTGAAATTTTGATACCGTAGTATCGTCGCTCATATTTTTGAGCGTTTTAATAATATCCTCCATATTATTCTCCTTTGTAAATTCAAATGCCTTTGTAACTCCTGCCTGTCTTTGCGCAGGAACGGCTACAAAGCTGAACTCATACGCATCGCTGATATCCGACAAAATTGTGCATGCTGTTTTGCCCTTATATTCTTTGCCTGAAACGTGTTCGCATCTGCACTGCCTTTTATCCTTGCCGCAAATTGAGCAGGTTGCTTTTTTTGATGAACAGGAAACTGAAACTTCCTTTTTAATTCCTGCGTCAAGTTCGTCAATAAATCCTTTGTTTTCCTCATTTCTGAGCATATAAGCCTTTGCTTTCAGCATATAATAAGGCTCACCGTCGGCTGTTGTTGTACCATTGCCTTTTTCAATCCACGTTTCAAAAACACGTGCCTTTTGGTCGCTCGATTTCATTGAATGGTCGCTGATACCCGTTTTGCCGACAAAAAGCGTTTTAAGTTCATTAAGCGCCGATAATGAAAATTTTTCAAAATCTCTGTCTATGTCGTTATCGCAAAGAATAACAGTAAAAACATAAAGACTGTCTGCGTCAAACTCACGCCTTGTATACTTATTGATTTTTTCCAAGTCATCAGCGCTCGGAATAAAACCTTTTTCTACATAGCCAAAGTTCAATTTTCCATCTCCCTTCTTATTTTTTCTGCCTGTGCCGTATAAAGCTGCGCCTTAGCCTCGTCGCACTCATCCTGAAGTGTAATTTTTTTCCATTCAATATTTGCCTCATAAGGCAAGGCGTTCATTGCAAGATATATATTGCCGATTTGCTTAATCACGGGCTCAAGAATACGTCTGTACGATTCAAGCTCGCTTGTCAATATATCTGCCTGCTGCGTGCTCATTCTTTCTGTTGATGACCAACTAAGGCCAAGCATGAACGGCGGAAGCCCTGTTTTTGCAACAATCTGTTCAAGAAGCTGTCTTACAGGGATTTCACTGTCAAGCACGGCATTGTCTGCTCCGATTACCTTAACGCTCACATCTCCGACTGCCACAAAATCCTTAACGGTATTTGAATTCATGGCTTCTTTCCATGCATTTGCAACGGTTTGCGCCGTTTCGTTTGCGTTTGAATAAGCGCTGTCCTTATCCGGCTTACAAATAACAGAATATCTAAGATTTCCCGCATGCTTCCAATTTTCGCCGATTGTATTATAAATTTCGAGCAAAATATTGCTTACAAACGGCAAGCCCGAAAGCAAACTTGTGCCGCACAAATCGGAAGGCTTAGGATTCAAAACAGAATATAAAATCAAATTCGGCTGATTGATTTTGGCGCCGTTATTATAAAAATCAACATCAATTCCGTTTTTTGCCCTTTTAAGTTCAATTGACGAAAGTTCGCTGTTATAAAGCGCATATATTCCATCCGAACACATAACTATTTCGCCTATTGCAGTGCCGAAGGTTAAAAGCTGATTAAGATAATTTGAAACGAAAGAGGTTATCCCCCTTTGGTTTCCGCCGACGTTTATAGACTCAAAATACGAGTTCATCATATCGTTTATTTTTTCATTGCCTGTATCAAATCTAAAGCCCTCGCAAAGTCGCACAATTTTATTAATTGCGGCATCTAAAATAGGGACCGCATTTCTAAGCTCGGCATATACTCTCGATTCGCCGTTAATGGGCATATAACTTGTAAGATTAAAGTAAGGATGATTTGTTGCGATTGACGTTTGAACCGCACAAGCAGCATTTGAATTTTGACTTTTCTTTTTTCTTAAATCTAAAATTTTCAAAGCTAATTCCTTTCTATTGCAACAGACGCAAACGAATTTCCTTGTCCCTCTCTGCCCAAAACCGTAGCGACAAAATATCGTATATCGTCCATTGCGTGGTCATTTTCTTTTTTTACCGCATCCTTTTTTATACTGTCGTCCCAGCGATAGATTGAAAACTCTCTTATTGCGTCGGCACAGCAGGGATATATAAATATCTCCCCGTCCTTAAGTGCCTGGCACACTCGGTTAATACCCAAGAGAACATCATTGTTTGCTTTGACGACACGAAATTTTTTGTGCCTTAAAACAGTTTGAATAAAGGACGCAGCTGACGGGTCAATAATCAAAGCTGTTATATCCTTGCCGTCTGCAAGTCTTTCAAGCTCACGGTAATATTCCTCATCTGTCAGCTGAATACCGTTGTCTCTGCCTGAATAATAATACTCGTCAAGCCGATACCACTTGCCGTCGCACTCACCCCAAAGACCTAAAGAAAAAGGATTTACCGTTCCGTAGTCGCACGAAAGATAGTATCGTGAAAAACCACCGTCGCACCTTTTTACGTGCCTTTCAGGTGAAAACATCGGATAAACAAGACCTTGAGCCGTGACCCATTTTCCCTCAATAAATCGCTCATAAAAAGCGCCCGAATAAAGACTTTTATATCTTTGCTTAACGCTTTCGGACAAAGAGGGATTGTCATTCATAGTGAAATGAATATATAAAACATTCTTTTCTTTGGCTTTTTTTATCCATTCCATATAAAACCAATGATACGGATGCTCCGGATTGCAGTTAAAAAAATATTTTGAATTTTCAAGAGAACACCTTGCAACCGCCTGTTCAACAAAGCTTCTCGGCATAAGCGCAACCTCGTCGAGCATGACGCCACCCAAAGTCATACCCTGAATGAGTGATGCACTTGATTCATCTCTGCCGCCGAAAAGATAGTAACGGTTAGTCACATTGTCTCTTGAAATCGCAACCATATTTCTGCTAATCCTGTAATCAACACTGAAGCCAAGCTCCTTAAGCGTCGGCAAAAGCGGAGTAATAACATTTCTCCTAAGCGAAGAAATTGTTTTCCCGCAAATGGCAAACGAAGTATCGCAAAAAGCATAAAAGGACCAACAAATAAACGATATACCCATACAAAGCGTTTTGCCTGACCTTACGGCACCGTCGCAGATTATTCCGTTTTTATTTTTAACGTCACTACCATTGCACCACCAATTTAAAACGGCAAGCTGCTTTTTTGAAAACGGGATAAATCTATTCATCAAATTCCTCCGTATAATGCCTCTTAGTCGCCTGCGTACTTTTTTCCAATGCCTCATAAAACGAGGTCGGCGACTTGTCCGTTTGCTCATTCACCATTTCTCTGATTTTGTCAATGGCCTTTAGCCTGTCAAAAAATTTAATCTCCATTCCGCCTCCCTTTGGGCGCTTGATTTCACTTATGTTAAACAAATCAAGCGTATTAAGCTTTTGGAGTATTATTTCCTCAGGCTCAAAAAGCAGGCTGACCGCATCCGTTATTTCGCCGAATGCAAGACGTCTTAAACCGTCGCATACCTCCTTCTCGCTTATCTTCTTTCTCCGTGACATTTCACACCTCCATATCATTTTTTGCAGGGCAAAAGAAAAACTCCCTACACTAACAGCGTATAGGGAGTAAAATATAACGTTTTAAGGCTATATTTCGCCTAAAAAATATGCAAAAAAATTTATTTTTGCCGATTTATTCAAAATATGCGTATATTTTAAATGCGATTATTGCGCAAAACTTTTAAAAAGGCGTAAAAAAAACAGCAGATATTCAAAAACTTTAAATATCTGCTGTAAATTCATATTATTTTATGTGTCAACCCTCGTCAATCGGATTTTTATTATTTTTCTTTGACTCTCTGCCGTATTTTTCCTCATAACCAGGGTTAATATAATCCTCAACAACCTTGCCGTCACGAATACGGATTACACGTTCTGCCTCTTCCGCAATTTCATTATCGTGGGTGATAACTATAACTGTTCTGCCCTCATCCTTAAGTTCGTGCAAAATCGCCATAACCTCTTTTGTTGATTTTGTATCAAGGTTACCTGTAGGCTCATCGGCTAAGATAACAGGAGGTTTTGCGGCAATAGCTCTTGCGACGGCAACACGTTGCTGCTGACCGCCTGACATTTCTGCAGGCAAATGATGAATACGGCTTCCAAGTCCTACTCTTTCAAGCGCCTGCTGCGAAATTTCACGTCTTTCCTGCTTCGGCATACCCCTATAAACTAAGGGAAGTTCAACATTTTCAAGCGCAGAAAGTGACGAAATAAGGTTGAATCCTTGGAAAATAAAGCCGATTTCCTCATTTCTGATAACACTCATTTGGTCGTCTGTTAAATCATCAACAAGCTTGCCGTTGATATAATATTCGCCGTGAGTAGGAGTATCAAGCAAGCCGAGCATATTCATAAGCGTTGATTTGCCTGAGCCCGACTGACCGATAATGGCAACAAATTCACCTTCATCAATAGTAATAGATACACCGTCAAGCGCATTAACCTGATTTTCGCCCGGATTATATATTTTGTATACGTCACGAACCTCAATAAGATGCATAGATATGCCTCCGTTTGTAATTTACAAATAGTATATTATGATATTACAAGATATAATCAAAAAAGTCAAGTGAATAATTATTATAAGATTGTAAATATTAATAAAGAGGTGACAAATATTGAGCATCAGCAAGGACGATTACAGCAAAATGACTGACAAAGCAAGTCCAAATTCGCCAAAGGCGTTAAACTGCATAAAGGCCTTTTTAATCGGGGGCACAATTTGTTTAATCGGTCAAATTTTGTTTGTGATTTTTGAAAAGGCAGGATTAAGCGAAAAGGAAGTTTCGGCCGCTACGTCAAGCGTATTAATTATTATAACCGCTATTTTAACCGGTATCGGTGTTTTTGACAAAATTGCAAGGCACGCAGGCGCAGGAACAATTGTGCCGATTACAGGCTTTGCAAACAGCGTTGTATCTCCTGCGCTTGAATGGAAGCATGAGGGTTTTGTGCTCGGCACTGCAGCGCAAATGTTTTCTATCGCAGGTCCTGTCATAGTTTACGGCACTGCCTCGGCGTTTTTATACGGCTTGATAATATTTATATTTAAGCTATATTAATCCCGCTATTTATTTAAGCGTTGCGCAATATTCGCAACGCTTTTGTTATATTGTATAATTTTTTTAAGTATTTTTGCTTTACTTTTATCTATATTTGCTATATGATATATTTATAGTATTATATACATTTTTGCCCAAACGGAGTTATTATGCTAAAGAAATCTTTAATCATTAAAACAGATGCAAAAGCAAATGAAAATCAAATAAAAGTAATTGACGATATCAGAATTACATATTTAACCTCTCGGCTGATAAGAGTTGAAGCAGGCACTTTTACCGATTTGGCAAGTTTTACCGTACTTAACAGGAATTTTCAAGTCGGCAAATTTAATGTAAAAAAAATCGGAAACAAAATATTTGTCGAAACAAGTGACGTTATTTTTATTATAAAAAACAGCACTCCGATTTGCGTTAAAATGAAAAGTAGCGGCGAAACACAATATTTTAAAAAGCAAAAGAACTTAAAGGGCACAAGGCGAACGCTTGATGCAACGTTTGGCAAAGTGCCTCTTGATGACGGCTTAATTACAAAAAGCGGCGCATTTTTGCTTGATGACAGCGCAAGCTTTCTTTTTGACGATGAGGGGCATTTTGTAAAACGAAGCGGCGGCAAGGATTATTACTGCTTCGCCTACGGCAAAAATTATCGCAAAACGATAAAAGCATTTTTTGAATTATCAGGCTATACTCCCCTTGTGCCACGCTTTGCTCTCGGCGTTTGGTGGAGCAGATACCACGCATACAGCGACAGCGAATATATCAATTTGATGGACAGATTTGAAAAAGAAAAAATTCCGCTTACCGTTGCAACAATCGATATGGATTGGCATTGGGTTGATTTAAAAAAGCAATTCAAAATAAATGCAAACGGTTGGACGGAATAGGTGATTTTAACGGAATAACCG
>DAVZKM010000030.1:0-13152 GCA_052272245.1 Eubacterium sp. | reverse complement strand
GTTGAGCCTAAGATTACGCCCATACCGCCTGAAAAGCCTGCAAAAACGGGAACGCCGATTGCACCCAAAACGATGTAAACAAGCGTTGCAAACGTGCCTCTTTTAAGTCCTAAAAGTCCCGATACTAAGCATATTCCCATGGTTTGAAGCGTGATAGGCACAGTTAGCGGAATTTGAATCCACGAGCATATTGCAATAAGAGCCGCAGATACGCCGATATATACAATGCTTAAAATTTTGTTTCTGTTTTTTGTGTTTGTTTCTTTTGCTTTTTCACTCATAATATTTGCCTTTCAAAATAAATTTCTTAAAGATTATGCCACTTGAATGTTCAATTGTCAACTAAAAATTAATGCAGGGTTTACAATAAGCTTTAGTCTATTATGCCGTATTGTAAAAAAATAGAGTAAAAGCTATTGATTAGTTTGAAAAACTATTGTATAATAATTAAGAATTTTAAAAGGGGGATTACTATTTATGAGTGATTGTACTAAAGCTATTTGCGGTGATTGGCTCAACGGCAAGACTGTAATTGTTACAGGCGCATCAGGCGGTATGGGCGCAGGAATCGCAGCTACACTTATTAAAAAACATAACTGCCGTGTAGTCGGCGTTGCAAGAAATGAAGCAAAAATGCTTAAATTTATTGAAGAACTTGGTCCTATGTATAAAGACCAATTTTCATACAAACTTTTTGATGTTTCTTCAAGAGAGGCTTGGGAAAATTTTGCGGCTGAGCTTGCCGAGGAGGGTATTGTTCCGTCGGTTCTCATTAATAACGCAGGTATTCTTCCTAAGTTCAAGAGATTTGACAGATATTCTTATGACGAGATTGAAAAGGCAATGAACATCAATTTCTATTCTTGTGTTTACGGTGTAAAAACATTTTTACCCGTTCTTTTAACACAGGATGACCCGGGTATCATTAATGTTGACTCATCTGCCGCTCTTATGACCTTGGCAGGTACTTCTATGTATAGTTCGTCTAAGGCTGCTCTTAAGGGCTTTACCGAAGCGCTCAGAGTTGAGTTTAAGGGCAAGTGCTATGTAGGTCTTGTGTGCCCCGGCTTTACTAAGACCGATATTTTCCGTAATCAGTCAAATGCAGGCGGCAAGGGTCAAAAGATTATGGATATGATTTCAACCGATTGTGACCTTATGGTTAAAATGATTATGTTCGGTATTGAGCATAAGAGACCTATGATGGTTCACGGTCTTGACGCTCATGCAATGTCAATCTTTAACAGACTTCTTCCTGTTGCAGGCTCAGAGCTTTTCTCTGCAATTATGAAGATGGCTGATATTGACCTTTTCAACGACGTGTTTAATGATTAATTAAATTAATTTAAAAGGGTAGAAGTATCAATGGCGATACTTTTGCCCTTTTATGCTTTTAAATATCTTTTTAGGAGGTAAGTATGGAAGATATTACTAAGAAAAAACATATGTCATTTAAAGAGGTAGCCGCTTATTCGCTTGGTCTTTTTGGATTTCAGGCAATAGTGGGGCTTCTTAATTCGTATCAGGCGGAATTTGACGGCTCAATTTTGGGAGCAAATGTCAGCGTTGTTGCAATTCTTATTTTGGTTGCAAAAATTGTTTCTGCCGTTGCAGACCCTGTAGTAGGAAATCTTGTCGATCGCTCAAAAAGCAAGCTTGGCAAGTTTAAATCAATGATTGTATATTCAATCGCTCCGCTTCTTATTTTCACGGCGGTGGTTTTCGTTAAAGTTCCGTTTAAAGGCGCAGGCCTTTATGTTTGGATTTTCCTTACATATTTTGTTTGGAGTATTGCAATGACAATGGGTGATGTTCCGTCGCAGGGCATTGCTTCCGTTTTGACCCCTAATCCGACAGAGAGAACAAATGTTGTTTCTATTTCAAACACATTTAAGCAAATCGGCTTTTCCGCTTGCGTTGTTATCGTGCCTATCGTTTGCCTTATCATTCCCGAAGGTTCAAAGGTATTTGTTAAAAGCGGCGAAACCGATACCCCGATGATTAGCTCGGAGTATTTCTTTACCGCTCTTTTGACTGCGATTTTGGGATGTGTTCTTTTTGCTCTTATTCCTATTATTAATAAGGAAAGAGTTACTAATACTTCTCAGGAAAAAACAACCTTTAAAGATATGGCGCTTGCACTTAAAAATAATAAGCCGTTTTTGCTTGTAATTATTTCTTATTTCCTCGGCTTCGGCAGGCAGATGGCTATGGGTATTCAGGTTCAGGCGGCTACAGTTATTTTGGGCAGCCAAAACCTTGTTGCCGTTTTGGGTATCGTTACCGCTGTCGGCTCAATGATCAGTATGGCGCTTTGCCCGCTTCTTATCAAAAAGCTTAATGAGAGAAATGCATATATTCTCCTCTCTGTTTACGGCTTTGCGGCTTCTGTTTTCTCATTTGTAATCGGTCACTTCTGGTTCCAGTCGCCTAAGAATATGGTGCTCACCCTTCTTTTCTATGCGTCATTGTTCCTTATCGGCTTGCAGTTCGGTGCGGTTACTCTTATGCCTATGATTATGACGGCAGACGCAGTAGATTATTACGAGTATGAAACAGGTAAGAGAATGGAGGGCGCTTGCTACTCAATCCTTACCCTTACAATCAAGGTTTGCCTCGCTCTCGGTACTGCCGTCGGTCTTATCTTTGTTCAAAAGTCAGGCTACTATGAGTCGCTTACAAATGGCACATTCACTACAAAAACTAAGGATATTATCTTTTTTGCATATACCGCTTTGCCGGGTATCCTTGCTCTTATTTCAATTTTCCCTATGTTCAAATATGATATCGTAGGTGAAAAGAAAGCAAAAATTTCCACCGAGCTCGCCGCAAGAAGAAAGTAAGAAAAGAAAGAATATAAAATAAAATTAACCTCCTGCATCAAGTAGATACAGGAGGTTAATTTATTTTGATTATCAGTCAACACCGTTGAGCTGTTTCCAATGGATTTTGCAATAATTTTTGCCGTCAATCGGCGGATAATCCTTATCGTCAACTCTTGCTTCGTTGTAGCAATCGTATTCGCCGTTGTATGCGCATCTGATTGCCTTGTCGCCGCCCTCTGTAAGGCTTGGAATAAATGCATAAAGGAAGATGCAAACTACTGCAAGAACGATTGCAACCGGTGCGGCTTTGCCGTTTGTTTTGTCAGTAAGCTTTTTAAGAAGCTTGCCTAAATCGATATTGTCAAGCTTTGTCTTTTCAAAAATAAATTTAACAATAAACTTAGCAATGAGATAGCCAAGCACGCCGGCAACAATACCTACTACAAGACCTGCAAGCACGTCTGTTGCATAATGCACCATAAGATAAACACGGCTGCCCATTGTGCAAAGTGCAACTACAGGGAAAAGGTAAGCAATTTTCTTTTTCTCACTCTTGAAGCAAAGGAAAAGTGCCGTTGCAATTTCAAATGCGCCTGTTGTGTGACCCGACGGGAAGGAATAGTCGCTTTCGCTGAGTGCGCCGGCGCCGATATACCATTTCCAATAGTCTGCATTGCCCTGAAGTGTGTTGTAAGGTCTTACTCTCAGCGCCATGGGCTTAACCACAATGTTTGTAACAAGTGTGCCAATGACTACCGCAAAAATAAGAGATAAGCCGAATCTTCTTGTTCTTTTAAACAAGCAAAGAACTGCGCCCACAACAACGAGCGGAATTATAAATCCCTCGTCGCCAAAGGTTGTGAAAAATTTTGCAACGTATGTAAGAAATGTGCATTGCATTGAGCCGAAAAAGTGGAAAACCCACAAATCAAAGGATGAAAAAACCTTGTCGATATTTTCACCCAAAGTAAGCAAAATAGGATACATAATGCTTAAAACCTCCGTTTGTTATTTATTACTATAATATATTATCAAAATATGTTAAAAAATTCAATAAAAATGTTTAAACTAAAGTTTAAGGCTTATACTTTATTTGTTAATAACGTCTTAAAAATTGCGTGGTAACATTTGATAAAATCAATTATTGAGGAATATATATGATAACTAATCCTTATAAGGTTTTGGGTGTGCCTGACGGAGCAAGTGTTGAAGAATGCACAAAGGCATATAAAAAGCTTGCTAAAAAGTATCATCCCGACCTTAATCCGAACGATAAAGAAGCCGAGGAAAAAATGTCGCAAATCAATGCGGCTTATGACCAAATTAAAAACGGCACGGCTAATCAAAGTGAATACTATTCTCCGTTTAACGGCACGAGAGCTAAAGCAAACGCAAACAGTGCACCCGATTATTTAAAATCTGTTGCGCAGTTTATAAATACTGGGCAATATACTCAGGCAATTAATTTGCTCAATACTATTGAGGACAGAAGCGCTCGCTGGTATTATCTTTCGGCACTTGCGAATGCGGCAGTCGGAAAATGGAATATCGCACAGGACCATATTCGCACGGCATATGCAAAGGAGCCTGATAATTTGACGTATCATCAGGCATACACCGATATTACAAACGGCATTAATCCGCTTAAAAAAGACCCGTTTTCAAGCTTTTTCGATTTTGGCGATATGGGCGGTGCAACTTATACTTATTCAAATCCTACGGCGACAAATCGCAGAGCTTATACTGTAAGACGAGGCGGCTGTGTTTCAAGAATTTTAAAAATAATTTTGATAATAATTATTATCAGGATTGTTGTTACTCTTATTAGCGGCTTGGTTACTTCAAGAACTTACTACTATACACCGCATTTTAATAATGAAAATTCGTACTCTCAGTCGCAGGATTTTGGCAATACGAACGATAATTCAAGCAGCAGCAATGCAGGCGACTATTTTGGCAGTCCTAACGGCGGTGCATATAATCAATAAAGGTGAAATTATGAAGAATTTTTTTAGAAAACAGGCATATAAAATTCAACAGTTTATGATAGGCAGATACGGCATTGATAAGCTTTGGAGCGTGCTTTTAATCTTTTTCTTTATCGTAACACTTTTGGCAAACGCTTTTTACAAAGTGTCAAAAATAACATATTATGCGCTTGAGCTTATGGCGCTTGTGCTTGTTGTTTTCGCAATTTTCAGAGTTTTTTCAAAAAATATTGACGCTCGCAGGGCAGAAAACGCAAAATGGCTTAAATTTGAAAACAGCGTTAAGGGCTTTTTCAAATTTCAAAACGATAAATTCAAGCAACGCAAAACTCATAAATTCGTTAAGTGCAAGGGCTGTAAAAAAACGCTTCGCCTCCCTCGCCATAAGGGAAAAATCAATGTAACCTGCCCTCATTGCCATACTCAATTTGTGGTGAATACGGGCAAAAAGAATTAATCATTTAAACATATAAATAGCCTAAAATAAAAGAGCAAGGACGTAAAATCCTTGCTCTTTGTTATGTAATAATTTTTTATTACTCGCCCTTCATTTCAAGAAGCTTAACCTTGCCGTCGTATGATGCCTGAGAAACACGGATTGAATCAGCAATTGCTTCTTCAATATCGTCTTCCTGAACGCCGAGTTCCTTAGTATACTGGTTGTTAATAAAGAGGTCGAGGTTCATAATATCAGGAAGGTTGAATGGGTCCATACCTGATTCAATGCCTCTCTTCTTATAATCCTTGGCAATGCCAATCATACCCATTTTCATCATCCAAGGCTGAACGCCGACAATCTTTCTGTTAGCACCCATACCTCTTGCTTCATAAACGATTTTAAGGAATTTATCCCATTTCATATTATACATAGCAACAGGGATAGCTTCAAAGCCTGCCTTTTCTCTAACAGCGGCACCTGCGATAGCCTGACCTACCTGACGGCAAGTAAGCATTGCAGTGCCTCCCTTTGGATAAAGGGTAAACGGAAGGCTGTCCATCATTTTAAGCTGCTCGATAAGGATTGTCCATACAGGCTTTCTGCCCGGCTGTGTGCCGAAAATGTAAGGAAGTTCAAGCACGCAAGTTGAGAAGTTATCGTCAACAGCATTCTTGCAGATATCCTCTTGCATCATTCTTGCCTTGAAATACGGGTTTCTCTGCTGAAGCCTCATATCAGGCCTGCTCTTTGTAAGATAAGCAAAGTATGAGCCGAGAACTACTGCTCTTTTAACGCCAACCTTTTTGCAAAGAGGGAAGATTCTTCTAAGCGGAGCGTTGTTGAACTTGTCATAATAATCCATAACAGGATGAGGAAATTCAACTCTTTCATCAACACCTGCGGCATAGATGAACACATCGTTGCCCTTGAGCATTTCTTCAATTTCTTCATCGCTTTTTTTGTTGATGTCGCCGAAAACAATTTCCATTTCTTCAGGAATAGGAGCACCCTGAGGAAGCGGTGGCAAAGCAACGCTTGTTACTTTGTGACCCATTTTGATAAGCTGGGTTGCAGCTTCACAGCCAAGAAGGCCTGTGCCGCCAATCATAAAAATATTCATAATTTTTCCTCCCTTACGCAAAGCGTAATTTATTGATTTAATTTCTCAAAACGTACAAATACAATTATATCACTATTACAAATTTTGTCAATAAAATAACAAAATCTATATCGAAAAAGAAAAACCTGCCGAGTATAATCAGTCAATTCGGCAGGTTTATTGAAAAATTAATTATTTTCTGTTATTGTCACGTCTGTGATTATCTCTGCGTGGCTTTCTCGGTGTTTCGTCAATTTCGTTTTCAGGTTTCATTCCCTCAAGTTCGATTAAAGCGTCTCTTCTTGAAAGATTGATTCTTCCCTGGTCGTCAATTTCAATGCATTTAACAATAACGGAATCGCCAACGTTTACAACGTCCTCAACCTTTTCTGTTCTCTTAACGTCAAGGCGTGAAATATGAACAAGACCTTCCTTGCCCGGTGCAATTTCAACGAATGCGCCGAAGTTCATAATTCTTGTTACAACACCGTTGTAGAATGAGCCGACCTCAGGGTCGGTAGCAATAAGCTTAACAATTTCAACAGCGCCCTTGCACTTATCTGCGTCAATGCCGCTGATATATACTCTGCCATCCTCTTCAATGTTAATTTTAACATCATAGTCAGCTTGAATTTCCTGAATTACCTTGCCGCCCTTGCCGATAACATCGCCAATCTTATCAGGGTTGATGGAAAGCGTATACATCTTAGGAGCATATTTTGAAAGCTCTTTTCTCGGCTCGCTGATGCATGGAAGCATAATTTCATCAAGAATGTAATTTCTTGCCTTATGAGTCTTAGCAAAAGCTTCCTTGATGATTTCAGGAGTAAGACCGTGAACTTTAAGGTCCATTTGAATTGCAGTGATACCTTTCTTAGTACCTGCAACCTTGAAGTCCATATCTCCGTAGAAATCTTCAAGACCCTGAATATCAACCATTGTCATAAAGTCGCCGTATACGCCGTCGTCGCCTGTGATAAGACCGCAGCTGATACCTGCAACGGGAGCTTTGATAGGAACGCCTGCAGCCATAAGTGAAAGAGTAGAGCCGCAAATTGAGCCTTGTGAAGTTGAGCCGTTTGATGAAAGAACTTCAGATACAACTCTGATTGCATAAGGGAATTCATCAACTGACGGAAGAACAGGAACAAGTGCCTTTTCAGCAAGTGCGCCATGACCGATTTCACGTCTGCCCGGTCCCCTTGACGGCTTTGTTTCGCCTACAGAGTATGACGGGAAGTTGTAGTGATGGATATATCTCTTTTCAGTCTGCTCGTCAAGACCGTCAAGAAGCTGAGCGTCAGACATAGGACCGAGAGTAGTAACTGAAAGTACCTGTGTTTGACCTCTTGTGAAAAGACCTGAGCCGTGTGCTCTTGAAAGAAGGTCAATCTCTGCGTTAAGAGGACGGATTTCGTCAATGCCTCTGCCGTCAACTCTCTTGTGCTCGTCCTTAAGCCAAGCACGAACAACGTGCTTTTGAACAAGATACATAATTTCTTCAATTTTGCCCTCGTTGCCTTCAAATCTTTCGTCAAACTTCTCGTGTACTGAATTATAAATAGGAAGAAGAGCCTCGTCACGAACAAGCTTGTCATCTGTGTCAAGAGCTTTCTTTACGTCCTCAATACAGAAGTCCTCGATCTCCTTCATAATTTCAGGATCAGGGTCAGATGATTCGTATTCAAACTTAGGCTTGCCAACCTCGTCAACAATGCCTTGAATAAACTTAACAATCTTCTTGTTTTCTTCGTGACCTGCCATAATAGCGTTAAACATTGTGTCATCATCAATTTCGTTACCGCCTGCTTCAATCATTGCAACAAGGTCAGCTGTTGATGCAACAGTAAGTGTAAGGTCAGTCTTTTCTCTTTGCTCAAGAGTTGGGTTGATAACGATTTCGCCGTCAACAATACCAACATTTACAGAAGAGATTGGGCCGTCCCAAGGGATATCCGAAATAGCGATAGCGGCAGATACACCGATAGCCGCAGTAATCTCAGGTGAGCAGTCAGGGTCAACTGACATAACCGTTGCAACGACGGAGCAATCGTTTCTTAAATCTTTTGGAAAAAGCGGACGGATAGGACGGTCGATACAACGAGATGTAAGAATTGCCTTTTCTCCCGCTCTGCCTTCTCTGCGAAGGAATGAACCCGGAATTTTGCCTACCGAATACATTTTTTCTTCATAGTCAACCGAAAGCGGGAAGAAGTCAACGCCCTCACGTGGCTTTGCGGATGCGGTTACTGTGCAAAGAACCTCTGTTTCGCCGTAGCGAGCCATAATTGAAGCGTTTGCAAGGCCTGCCATTTTGCCTGTTTCAAGTGTAAGCTTTCTGCCTGCAAGCTCGGTTTCCCAAACTTTAAAATTCTTGAAAAACATTTTAGTACCTCATTTCTATAAATTTTATTTATTTAATCAAGGAGGTGCAATAGTAATAAACCCAATATACAAATTATAATTTACATACTCGGTTTACTACTATTGTCTGCGCCTCCTTAAATTACAAAAAAGTAAACAAGGCAAGCATTGACCGTCAGCCATTGCTTGCCTAAGTGACAAATTATCTGTCGAGTGTATCACGGATGCCAAGCTTTTTGATAAGAGCACGGTATCTTTCGATATCCTTATTGTAAAGGTATACGAGAAGGTTTCTTCTGTGACCAACCATCTTTAAAAGACCACGTCTTGAGTGATGGTCCTTCTTGTGAACCTTAAGATGCTCTGTAAGCTCGTTGATTCTTGTTGTAAGAACTGCAACCTGAACCTCCGGTGAACCTGTGTCGCCCTCGTGAGTAGCATACTCCTTGATAATTGCTTGCTTTTCAGCCTGTGTCATAATTTTCACCTCATTTAATGTTATTTGCCGTATCACGCAAAACTCAGTAACGGGCAGGTGAATACTGCAAAGCAGTTAAACCCCGAAACCGTGTAATTCGTTTACAGCGAAAAGATTATAGCATATTACATCCAAATTGTAAAGCGAATTTTTAAAATAGTCGTTTATTATATATTATATACAATATATAGTATGTTGTAAAATCCCGTATCAATTTTCGATACGGGATTTTTCGTCAGTTGTATATTTTAATCAGTACGGCTGCGTGAGGTTCAACTTCGGCAGTAAATGAATTTTTGAACTGCCCGAGTTCTTTTTTTGCCCAAATGTCAAAAATGTTGTATTTTTCATCAGGCATCAGAACATCGCTTAAATCGAATTTGATTTTAGCTTTTTTATCTTTAGTATTAAAAAGTGCTGCGTATTTACACTTTTTTCCGTTTGCCACCCAAATAATGGTACCCTTGCCGTTTATTTCTTTTCTGTAATGCTGGTGTGCGCCGTTTGAATTTTTGTGCATTTTAAGATATTCTTCGTTTGTTAAAAGCGAAAGTGTCCATTCATCGTTTTCGGGCATATTTCCGCCGAAGAAAAGAGGACTTTTAAAAATTCCCCAAAGGCTCATCATTGTGATTTGTTCGGACTTTGTGAATTGGGTGAATCTGTCTTTGGGACCGTGATATGAACAGTTTTTGCAAAGCTTGCCGAGCGGGAGCATATCGCAGTCCGGATAATTTCCGCTTTTAACTTCGTTTTGCCACAAAAAACATTTGTCAAACATATCGTGAAGCTTGTCCCACTTGTCCCAAAAATCGCCTGTCATTCGCCACATATTTGCGTTTTCTGCAAGGTGCTTTGCATTTTCGATTTTAGCAGGACCGGGAGAGAGCGAAAGCACCATATCTTTTCCGCAGTTGTCGATAGCTTTTCTTATCATTTCAATTTCATAATATGCGCTGTATGGCGTATCCCATTGGCGAAATTCCGTTACCGCAATGTCATCACACTTTATAAAATCAACGCCCCACTTAGCATAAAGTTCAAATATGCTGTTATAATAATCCTGTGCGCCCTCACAGTTTTTCATTCCGTACATATCAGTGTTCCATGAGCACACGCTGAAATGGTGCGCAACCTCACGGGCAGTAAATTTGCTGCCTTTGATTTTTGTGTTTTTGTGCACTGCCTGACGTGGAATACCACGCATAATATGAATTCCGAATTTTAAGCCGAGGGAGTGAACATAGTCGGCAATAGGCTTGAATCCCTGACCGCCCTTAGCGCTCGGAAAACGGTTTTCGGCAGGGATAAGCCTGCCGTATTCGTCCATATCAAGCTCGGTAAAATTGTTATAATCATTATCTTTTGCTTTTGGCTCATACCATTGAATATCGCAAACAATATATTCCCAGCCGTATTTTTTTAAATTTTTTGCCATATAGTCGGCATTTTCCTTGAGTTGCTTTTCATTTACAGCTGCACCGAAACAGTCCCAGCTGTTCCACCCCATAGGCGCATTTTTTGCAAAATCTTTGTGTGTCATACCATATCTCCAAAACTTTTTTATGTTTTACGGTTTTATATTATAATTAAAATAACAGTGTGTCAATAACTTTTTGAAGATTTATACGATTGAATGTTTATGATATAAATATATTTAAAATTTCTTGCTATAAGATTGTGTTTGTGATATCCTAAAATTTATGGAAAATAAATTATATAAATATGAGCTCCATTGCCATACGGGTTGTGTTTCACGTTGCGGCAGAGTCGAGCCTGAGGAAATTGTAAAATTATATATTGAAAAAGGATATGACGGAATAGTAGTTACCGACCACTACAGCCCTATGACCTTTGAGCCTAATTGGTGCCCGCAAAGGCAGATTGATTTTTATCTTTCGGGCTACAGGCGAATGAAAACGGCAGCTGAAAAATCGGGCAAAGATTTCACGGTTTTGCTCGGAATGGAGCTTCGCCATTACGGCACGGCTAACGATTATCTTATTTATGGTATCGACGAGGGCTTTCTTTACGGCGCAGGCAATTTGATGAAACCGTGGGAAAAGAAAATATATTCTCTCTGTCATTCAAAAGGATTTCTTGTTTTTCAGGCGCATCCGTTTAGAACGGGTATAAGAAGATGTGATGAGCGTTATATTGACGGTATTGAGATTTATAACGGAAAAACGAGTGAAAAGCTTAACAAAAAGGCAGAGGTTTGGGCAAGGGAAAGCGGAAAGCTGATGTGTTCAGGGTCTGATTTTCATACCAAGGCTCACACGGCACGAGGCGGTATTATTACAAAAGAGAGAATTAATAATAATTGCGATTTATTAAGAGTTCTTAAAAGTCAAAATTTTGAAATGATTAAAACCTATTAGCCCACTTGTTATTTTATTGGCAATGCTTGTTGACGATTTGCTTATTATAATATATAATAAATTATAAGTTGTATTTAAAGAGGAGGCGGAAGTATGTGGCTTGACAAAAGTAATATTGAAACTCTTTATGCTCCGAAAAAGCGAAATTATAAAAAGGAACTTTTTGAGACTGTTAAGAAATTTGCAATTAATATTGCAAAAAAACAGTCGGGTTTTCGTAAAGAGTCACGTAAAATTCTCCTTGAAAGCAGAAAGAAATCTTATGATGAAATAAGAGACAGGATTAAAACCGACCCTAAGGTTATTTTGTTTTCGACTTTTGACGGCAGAAGCTATGGCGACAGTCCAAAGGCAATTTATGAATATATGCTTACTCAGGAAAAATTTGAGGATTATACTTTCGTTTGGGCTTTTCGCAATCCTAAGCAATTCACTTTTGTTTTGGACAATCCTAATACTTATATAGTCACGGTTAATACAAAGGATTATGAAGTTGCGGCGGCAACGGCTAAATATTGGGTTTATAACTATCGAATGAGTGACCATATTTATCCTAAGGATGACCAGGTTTACATTCAACTTTGGCACGGCACACCGCTCAAGAGGCTTGGCTATGATATTAATATTTCCGACAACGCTATGAATTCAAAAAGCGAAATTCGTGAAAAATATAAGGTTGATGCAAGCAAGTTTAAATATATTCTTGCCCCATCGCACTTTGCGGCAGAAAAGTTTATTTCCGCTTGGAATTTGGAGGCTATCGGCAGAACGGATACTGTTTTGGAACTTGGCTATCCGAGAAATGACTTTTTAGCAAATTATACTCAAAATGACATTGAAGATATAGTAAGCGAATTACAGCTTCCCAGGGATAAAAAATATATTCTTTATGCGCCTACTTGGCGTGACAATCAGCATCAGGCAGGTATAGGTTACACGTATAAAACCGAGGTTGATTTTGACAAGCTGAAAGCTAATCTCGGCGATGAATATATTATCCTTTTCAGGGCGCATTATCTTGTTGCAAATTCCTTTGATTTTGATAAATACAAGGGCTTTGTTTATGACGTGTCAAAGGTGAATGACATCAATCATCTTTATGTCATTTCCGACTTGCTTGTAACGGACTATTCATCGGTATTTTTCGATTATGCAAACCTTAAAAGACCGGAGATTTTCTATATGTATGACCTTGAAGCATACGGTAATGAAATCCGTGGCTTTTATATTGACCTTGATGAGCTTCCGGGTCCGATTGTTCAAACCGAGGACGAGCTGATTAACGCTATCAAGAATGCCGAGACTGACAGAAGCTATGATGAAAAATATAAGGCGTTTAACGATAAGTTTAATTATCTTGACGACGGCAGGGCGGCTCAAAGAGTTACCGAAGCAATTATAGAAGAATAGACGGAATAATAATTAACAACCTGCTTTTGTCAGGTTGTTTCAGCTTATAGAAAAAGCCGACTAATCTAACGTTTGATTAGTCGGCTTTTTCTTATTTATAATAGTTTTCCTTTACCTCAAGAAGCTCCTGCTCGGTGCAAGATGAGCTTAAGCAACCAACGGATGTAA